>CAVAHH010000260.1:0-2981 GCA_963588395.1 bacterium | reverse complement strand
GCTTGAATGACTATAATATTCCTTTATACCTGTCTCATACCATCGTTGCTATCCATGGCGAGGAGCGTGTTACAGGTATCACCGTTGCCAAGGTCGACGACCACATGACACCGATTCCTGGTACTGAATTTGAAATTGAGTGCGATACCGTACTGCTGTCTGTTGGCCTGATTCCGGAAAACGAGCTTTCCCGCGGACTGAACCTGGCTATGAATCCTCTGACTAATGGTCCTGTTGTTGACCAGCACCGTGAAACCAGCCTGGACGGCTTCTTTGCCGCAGGTAATGTTGTACACGTGCATGATCTGGTTGACTTTGTGTCCGAGGAAGCAGAAATTGCCGGTAAGTATGCTGCTTTAAAGGCTCAGGATAAGCTTTCTACTGATAACCGCACCGTAGCTGTCAAGGCTATTGACGGTGTACGTACCTGCGTACCGCAAACGCTGACTATGCCTAAAGAAATTCCTGCTGACGAAAAAGTTAAGCTGTTTATGCGTGTGGCCGCACCACATCGTAAGATTAAACTGGAAATCAAGAGTGGCGACAACGTGCTGCTCAGCCGTCCGCTACCCGTAGCAAAACCCAGTGAAATGATCGCAGTAGAAATTCCGGCTAACAAATTTGCCCAGATTGGTGATGAAATCACCGTAGGTCTGGTGCTGTAAGGAGGGTATAAAATGGCTGTTGAAACACGTGTTATGAACTGCATTATGTGCCCTATGGGCTGCGAGCTTACTGTAACTATTGAAAATGGTGCTGTGACCAATGTGACAGGTAACACCTGCCCGCGTGGAGCCAAGTATGCTAATGACGAGGTTACCGCTCCTAAGCGTATGTTGACTACTACTGTAGCAGTTGATGGCGGTGTGCTGCCTCTGCTGCCGGTTGTATCTGCGGCTGTGCTGCCTAAGGAGCGCGTAATGGACTGTGCCCGTTATCTGCGTGGTATTAAGGTACAGGCTCCGGTGAAGACCGGCGAGGTTGTTGTTAAAGATATTTTGGGCTTAGGCGTAGATATTATTGCCAGCCGCGACATCTAATATAAAAAACTAATAAAGCACCCAATTAATTCCGGATGTAATGCAGCATCCGGAATTTTTAAGTAGGAAAAAGAGCTGCAGATCAACTACTAATGTAGTGAATCTACAGCTCTTTTTTAGTGTATGAGTAAAGATGAGTTATGGGCAATTAGGTATTCTTGGCTACAATCGCACCAATCGCTGCTCCTACAAGAAAGCTTGTAGCGGCCTTACGGTTGCTGCTTGACTTGCTTACATAGCTATTATGCTTGCTGTTTTTTTGCTTGCGGTCATATTTGTAATGCTTGTCATTATGGCTGTTGTTATCATGCCTGTCGTGTCTGTCATAACGGTCCTCATGGCGAGGTGGCGGCGGATTGTCGTTGCGTTCGTGAGCCGAAGCAACGCTTGCCAGCGGCAGGGAAAAGGCAATGGTAGCTAGTGCTACAGCGGTAATCTTTTTCATATATTTTGCTAATGTCGTCATAATTGGCACCTTCTTTCTAAATCCAGACCTTGGGTCTTGTATTTTCCTTTTATGCCTTTATTATAAAGGTGGAGTATGGCGAAATTATGGCAAAACTGACTAGCAAGTCAAAAAAAATTCAGGAAAAATTTGTAATATATTTAGCAGTTATCGAGAGGGCAAAAGCAAAAACTGCTTTATTTATTTTCTTTACCCACACCATGCTCAATATCATGTATTATAATAACAGGAAGTTTGTCCCCTACTACGATATTAGTCAGAGGAGGCTGTATTTATGAAGGCTATAGCGTATATTAAAGAATTTTTAAGTCCCAAGACTCTTGGCTTTATACTTGGTGGGTCACTTATTTACGCTATAGGCTTTAATATGTTTATTTTGCCATGTGGGCTGTATAATGGCGGCTTTTTAGGTATTGCGCAGTTAGTGGGATATTTTTTTAAAAATGTCCTTGGTTTTGGCTTTATTAATGAAAGCTATATTGGTAGTATCTATTTTCTTTTAAATATACCGCTCATGATTTTGGCGATGCGTGTGTTTGGTAACGATTTCCTGGTGAAATCGGCTGCCTGCATAACAAGCTACAGCCTGCTTTTGAGCCTTGTACCTGTAGCAACACATAGTTATATGCCAGATACTATTACAGCCTGCCTTGCAGGCGGTATTTTGTGCGGCATAGGCTGTGGTATGACGCTTATGAGTAGGGGCAGTGGTGGCGGTGAGGGTATTTTAGGCCTACTTTTGATGCACAAATATAACAACATGAGCGTTGGTAAGGTCTTTAATATAATCAATATCTTCGTTTTTGGCACGTGTCTATTTTTATATGACATTGCAGCTGCAGTCTATTCAATTTTTTTTGCTGTCGTAACGGCGGTAGTTCTTGATAAGGTATATCTGCCAAGTATTACTGTGACAATGATAGTAATTACTAAAATTGATTTGGTGGAGGAGGTTATTTTTGCAGCTGTACATCGTGGTGTTACACGCATAAAGGGTTTTGGTGCCTATAGCGGCGAAAATAAAAATGTACTTTTAACGGTTGTGTCTAAGGTGGAGGAAATGAAGCTGCGGCCGTTACTCGAAGAATGTGATCCTAACATATTCATCATTGAATATGAAAACGTTTCGGTTACAGGAAATTTTGAAAAGAGATTATAGAAAAATTTGCTGGTAAAAAGCCATTTTAAGAGCAAAAAAGCGATGTTTTATGAAGTTTTTTTTAGAATTAATAAGATTTTTTGAAGGCTGCAAAGCGTGTATACAAGATACTTTATTTGCACACGTATCCTAGTGCTTCGAGAAAATATGTTAAAAAAGTATCAAAAAAGGTGTTGACATTACACTGCCTGCGTGGTATTATATACAAGTCGCCGGGATACAGCGACAAACAAAAAGCACAAAGCTACAAACAAATGTAGCGATGAACCTTGAAAACTGAACATTGAACCTAGAAAAAAGCGAATGTGCGGGTCGA
>CAVAHH010000259.1:0-2986 GCA_963588395.1 bacterium | reverse complement strand
GGTTGATACAGTCCTCATGGCTACCCATAAGATGCAAAACAACAAAATTGTTCTTTGCAGGGTCCACCTGCTTTAAGCAGCTCAGCAAATCGCCGTCATATTGGTAGCGTCCGGCGCGCGCCTTATCCTCGCTCAACCACAGAGCATAGTCAGCAGTTTTGGCAACCAGGGTAATAGGCGTGTCAGCATCGCTGATGTAGCCCTGGTTGCTGAACCAATAGGTTTCGTAGCCTGCTTTCTTGGCAATATCCAGCACCGTCAGACTCTGATTAAATTCCTTATCATTGTATTGATTCTTTTCTGTCAACGCCCTTTCCAGCGCAGGCACGGTCTGGCACCTGCTGGTGTAGGCATGCGGGAAGATGACAAAGCTGTCATTATTCTTCATCTCCCGCAGCCACGGCGTGTTATCATTTTTGGTGTCGCTGTAGACACTCATATAATACGCCGAAGCCGATTCACCAATAACCATGATGATGGTAGCAGGTCTGCTAAAGGCCGGTTTTGCTGGCGTTACCACCAGGTCGGCAAAGTTTTTCTCATGATAGGTTTTAAATTTATTAGCAGTGTCAAAATATTCCTTGGCAAACACCACCGTCTGCATCACACCCGTGTTGGTGAACATTTTACTGCCATAGGCACCAACAGCCACGCAGACAACAAGCGCGCAGGCAAGCTGGCGCTTACTCAAAGGCCAAAGCTCCGTCCCAGCCTGCGACAAATCGTTAGCACGGGCAAATATCGCCAGCAAGGCAACAAGCAGCACCAGTGCGCCACCCATACCAGCATAACCGACATTCAGCAGCAAGTATTCCTTGGCCTCCTGCAGATTGGTCTGCAAAAGTGCGATAGAAGCAGCCTCCGTAATGGGGTAGCTATAGCTGGCAAAATACGCCAGTTGCAGCAGCGGTATCACCAATGCTGCCACATGCAGCACGCCAAAGCACCACTGCAAGCACCTGCTATCACGCCAGCGCAGCAAAAGCAGACGCAAACATACTGAAAACGCAAAAAAGTAAGCACCAAACGACTGGTCATAGTGCTTATCAATAAACGTCAGCGTACTATGATAGGCAGCCCAATAGCACACAGGGTACACCAAAGCCCACACAGCACCCACCACCGCATGTGGCAGCAGCCTTGACAGACGCAGCCCTGACCTCTGCCACAGCGTCACGGCCACGGCCGCAGCTACAGCGCAGGGAAGATAGCGCCGTAGCTGCAAAAAAAGCGTAGAATTGCGGATGCCGACAGACGTAAAATAGTAGCTGGCAACCACAAATATATAAACCAAAAGCAGCGTCAGCAAAAACGCTTTGTATTTAGAAACCTTCTTCAACATAAACCCACTTTACCTAATCACAATCTATCGCTGATAAAATTTGCCAGCTTAATCCGCAGCAGCTGACGCGTGAGTGACTTACCCTTCATATTCTTGCCTGGCTTGGGCATAGGCTCTGCTGCAAAGGCCGTAGCAACAAGATATGCGTAATATTGCTCGTTAAAGCCCTGCGTGCAGGCAAACTCCCACGGCTTGTACCTGCCGGCGTAATGCAAAATTGCTGCGGCCCTGCGTGCAGCTACCGCAGCGGCCCTAAATCTGCTATTAAACAAAATCTTGGGCAAAAGGTCAATAATCGGCGGAATCACGTTCCAGCGCAGGGGCAACTCCTGCCATTTTCCCATAAAGACCTTGTTTAGTGCATCCTGGTCGTGATGCGGTAAATTGCCACTCGCGGCAAGCTCTATCACGTCCTTGGCATAACCCTTTGCTCTCCAGGCATCAACATCAATTACCAGCACACCGGAGTTAAAATACCTGTAATCCATAGGCAGGCCTATAACATTATGCTTTTGCTGCATCAGGCGTTTGGACGCCATAATGCCATAATCTGCCACAGCGGCCAACGGCAATCCCTGCAGGTCAAAGTTCCACAGCTCCGTGATGTCTCCCAACACTAATAAATCTACATCACAATAAATTATCTTGTGAACGTCCGTCGGCAAAATATCAGGCAGTGCCAGGCGAAAGTACGCCGCACGACTAATGTGCCCGCTGGTATACAACGTTTCAAAACCGCTTGCCGTAGATAAATCAATCACGCTAAGCTCGGCCTGTAGGCTTGCCGCTGTAGCGCCAATACGCTCAAGCATTTTCCGAGCAATACCGTCACTCAGCAAAAAGAAGCGCGCAGTACTTCCCGCTTTCATATTTTTCATTACGGACGCTATCACAACGGCCACGTGCTGCGCGTAATTATTATCTGCTGCCAAAGCAATATTTATTCTTTCCAACGTAAATTCTCCCATCAAAATTAACAAAGCTTATATGGCATATTATAACACAATACCCCTGCTGCCGCACTGTATTCTTTAACCGTGTGGATGCGCAGCTTCCCATTATCTTACTTTTTTTACTTATTTTGCTTTTTTATGTTATAATATTGCTGACTCACAAGTCAATTTGTATTGTGAAAGGAACTACCTCCACATGACCTCATATATCGTCTGTATGCTTATTTTTTACCTAGCTTCTTATGCCTATTATGTCAGCATATCCCATGGTCTTGGCCATAGGGCAGAATATTTACAGCTACGCCGCTTTATTCCCTGCGCCATTTTGGCTGTGCTGCCAATGGCTTTGGCAAATCTGCCGTTAACAACACCGCAATACCTGCTCAGTTTGCTGGTAGGACTTGTCTGGATCATCACCTATCCGCTATTTTATTACCTCACCTATCACAAAATTGCTTCGGATTTCGGTTTTCACCTGGACACGGTGTTTGGCTTGTATATAACCTGCTACCTGATTTCCCTAAAAATACTTGTGCAGCATTTTGGCATTGCACCAAGCTTCTTCCTGAGTGTGATTTCGCTTTTGGAATATCTGCTTTTGGCGTTGCCCCTATTTCAGGCTACATACTACCTGTTGTACGGAACATGCATAGGTGCTAACGGCATGATGATGATTTTTGAAACCTACACC
>CAVAHH010000258.1:0-2991 GCA_963588395.1 bacterium | reverse complement strand
CCCTTGAGGAGATGTATGCCGCCAAGGAGGCAGCAGCTGCCAAGGCGCAGGCTGCCAAAGAGGCCAAGTGGGATACCGCTGCCGCAGGCAGCGAATGGGAGGCTGCCGAGGCCGAGCAGATGAAGGCATTTACCTGCTCCAGCTGCGGCGCGCAGATTGTCTGCGATGGCAACACCATGGCAACGGAATGCTGCTATTGCGGCAATCCCACCATGCTGCCCAGCCGCTTCGAGGGCATGCTCAAGCCTGACTTTGTTATTCCCTTTAAAAAGACCAAGGAGGAAGCAGTTGCCGCCCTCAAAAAATTCTACGAGGGCAAAAAGCTTTTGCCTGCAGCCTTCACAGCTAATAACCGCGTGGAGAATATCCAGGCCATGTACGTTCCCTTCTGGCTCTTTGATTCCAAGGTCAGCGCCAGTGGTAGCTTCAAGGGTGCCAGCGACAGCGTCGTGGATACCGGTGATGAAATCATCACTACGACCACTGTCTACAACTGCGAGCGTGAGGGCAACATGTCCTTTGAACGTATTCCTGTAGATGGCAGTCAGAAAATGGATGATACCTTTATGGAAAGCATAGAGCCGTTTGACTACAGCGAAATGGTGCCGTTTTCTACAGGCTATCTTACAGGCTTTTTGGCTGATAAGTACGACGTGGATGCTGAAGCTGCCGTTGCCCGTGCAGATGAGCGCGTAGTTAAAAGCGCCGAGGGCTGTCTGGAGGACACTGTTCAGGGCTATACCCGTGTAAGCAGCAATGATGACTGCGCCATTGTCAAGGAAGAAAACGCCGTGCATTATGCTATGGTGCCGGTGTGGATTTTGACCACGCGCTATAATGATGTGCCTTATACCTTTATGATGAATGGCCAGACAGGCAAGCTGGTCGGCAGCCTTCCCATTGATTATGGTAAGCTGCGCAACCACACATTGGCAGCCTTTGTGCTGCTGGCAGTAATTGGCTATTTTGTTGCCAAGTTTGTATTATAAGGAGGTGCCGCAATGAGAAAGCTATTTGTGATCTTAACTATGCTGGCAGCCCTTATGCTGGCGACGGTTACAGCCTTTGCTGCCCCGAGCCTGGTGGATAATGCCAAGCTTTTGAATAGTCAGCAACGTCGCACGGTGTTGGCCGAGCTGCAAAAGCAGGAGCAGGCACATGGTGTGCGCATGGCAGTTGTCACCATGCAGTCAATAGGTAATCAGGCTACTGATGAGTTTGCCAATAAGCTGCTGGATACTGTTTATAATGATGGTGCAAAGGGCAATATGGTGCTGCTACAGGTGACTGATACCCGTAAATGGTACATTGCTACTGATAAAAAACTGATGAAGGTTATTGAAGGCGATAAAGCCGTGGAGTATATCAGCAAGCCCATGGTTGCCGAATTGAAAATTAATAACTACAATGAGGCTTATATCGTTTATGCCACCAAGGCAGGCGAGCTTTTGACCTATTATGAGAAAAATGACAAGCCTTGGAAGCCCCATGCGGGCTTTAACTGGATGGCTTTGGCTGCCGGTCTGGCGATAGGCGCGCTTGGTGCTTATGGCTACCGCACTGCATTGATTAGCAGTATGAGCAATGTGCGGGCAGAGGTGGCAGCAAATGCTTACCTGAATCAAGGAAGCTTCGCTTTGACCAACAGCAATGATTCGTATCTGTATACTAATGTAACAGTAACGAAGAAGCCTAAAAATCAAGACAGAGATAGAGATGGCTCCGTGAGCGACCATAGTGATGATAGAGACCATGGTGGCGGCGGTGGCGGCTACTAAGGCTTAAAGGGTTATGAAAATCCCGGTGCGTGAGCGCCGGGATTTTTTGTGGTGCGTAGCATAGATATATATACTCCTTTTCCTACTCCAAATTAACCATTGGTGTGGTGACTTGCAGTTTATTTTGGGTTAAACTTAGCTTAAGCAATAGGAGATTATACAAATTTGACTATATCGAGGTGATATTATGGCTGCAACCAGTGTAAATTACAATTGCCCCAACTGTAGCGCGCCGCTGGTGTTTTTGCCGGGACACGACAAGGTGACCTGCGAGTATTGCGGCAAGGAATTTACTATTAG
This sequence comes from bacterium, assembly GCA_963588395.1. GTDB lineage: Bacteria > Bacillota > Negativicutes > Acidaminococcales > Acidaminococcaceae > Phascolarctobacterium_A. The sequence goes on along the minus strand of CAVAHH010000258.1, from coordinate 913 downwards.
TCAGATGGAGGAGCTGACAGCTGCGAAGGAGGCTGCTGCTAAAGCGCAGGCAGTGGTGGAAGCGAAATGGGACACTGCTGCCGCAGGTAGTGAATGGGAAGCCGAAGAGGCTGCGCAGATGAAGGCCTTTACCTGCTCCAGCTGTGGTGCCCAAATTGTGTGTGATGAAAACACTATGGCAACGGAATGCTGCTACTGCGGCAATCCCACCATGCTGCCCAGCCGCTTTGAGGGCATGCTGCGCCCGGACTTTATCATTCCCTTCACAAAGACCAAGGAGGAGGCAGTGGAGGCACTCAAGGGCTTTTATAAGGGCAAGCGCCTGCTCCCCAATGCCTTTGTGGCCAATAACCGTGTGGAGGCTATCCAAGGAATGTACGTCCCCTTCTGGATGTTTGATGCCGAGGTGCAGGCCAGTGCTACCTTTAGCGCTAAGCACTCCACTGTTGCGGTGACAGATAGTCAGGAGATCACCACGATCAGCTATTTTAACTGCGAGCGTGAGGGCAGGCTAAAGTTTAAGCGCATCCCGGTAGACGGCAGCAAGAAGATGGATGACACATTTATGGAAAGCATTGAGCCGTTTACCTATAAGGGGATGAAGCGTTTTGCTACAGGCTATATGACAGGCTTTTTGGCTGATAAATATGATGTTAGTGCGGAGAAATCGGTGCAGCGCGCTGACGCACGTATTTTAGAAAGTGCCGAAAATCGTCTGGCACATTCTGTGAAATTTAGCGATGTAACCAGTAATGGCGATTTGCAATGCACTAAGCTGAGCAGCCAGGTGAGCTATGTTATGGTGCCGGTGTGGATTTTGACCACGCGCTATAAGGGCACGCCCTATACCTTTGTAATGAATGGACAGACAGGCAAGCTGGTTGGCACCCTGCCTATCGACAGGGGCAAGCTA
>CAVAHH010000257.1:0-3009 GCA_963588395.1 bacterium | reverse complement strand
CTCGCTACCCACACGGATAGGCATAACGGTAGTAATGTCCTCGTAGGTTCTGTCCTGGGTTATCCAGGTGATTTCACGGCGCTGTGTAGGCACACCCTTTAACGCTTTTTTTACAGGAATATGCTCGTAGTTAAGGAATACGTCCTGCAGGCTGTCGTGCCCGTCTAAACGCTTACGACCATTTTCGTTGCAATATTTAACCTCGCCGTTTTTGCCCAGCCAGTACACGGTCACAGGCAGCTGCTCCATCATAATCTGGTTAATCGTCCAAGCCTCCAGCATATTCAGATGCTGTTCAATAGAATACTTCATCGTAAGCAGCAGGCTCAAAAGCAAATCATAGGGCAGGTCGTTTTGATCTAGCGAAAAGAAAGAAATAATATAACGGATTTTGCCGTTAACGCAGATAGGCGCGCTGCAGGCATCGCCGGAATGACTATCCTTGATCCACATTTCCGGGCCAAACATCAAAAACGGCACATTGTGCTCACGGGCAATGCTAATGCTGGATGTACCGACATCCTCCTCCAGGACGCGCATACCCTGAATATCCTCAATGATGCGCTGAAAAAACGGCATAGCATAATTTTTGATGACATAACCATTTTCATCAATCAACAGCATACTCAAATTATGGATATTAAAATGCTGCTTGCTCTGTTCATACAGACCATCAACATATTTTACAATGAACTCATGCGTTTTTTGATGCGCAATAAATTCCTCACGGCTAAGCTTGTTAATTTTGGGCATAGTTTCGTGCGGCAGGTTGATAGCACGGCAGCGTTGCCAGCTTTCGGCTACCCACGGATGCACGTTGGGGTCAACAATGCCTTCCTCCATAAACTTCTTGTAATAAGAAGCAAGCTTCTCTTTGTTTCGTCTTTCGCGAATCATAAACTTAACCCTCCCCTACTGCTAATTGCAGCTTAATGTATCATCATTTAACCTCGCCGTTGGCAATCAGCACACGACGTGCACCATAATAACGGCTTTTCCAATACTCTTCCTTCAAAGATGACAGCACCACTCCCCTAGAGGATGAGGCACTCCAGAATTTTCCGTTGCCGGCATAAATACCTACATGGGAAGCACCTGCTGTATACGTAGTAAAGAACACCAAATCCCCAGGGCGCAGCTGCGTCTGCGTCACAAACACGCCCTCTAACGCCTGCTCGTCTGCTAAACGCGGCAGCTTAGCCTTGCAGTCCTTAAAAACATGCTGCACATAGCCGGAGCAGTCAAAGCCCTTAGGCGTAGTCCCACCAAAAACATAAGGCACTCCCTTATATTTGGCTGCACGGCTGACAATCTCTTTGCCCTGTACCTTGGCTATGCCCTCCTTGGTAAAGGCCTCCCAGGTCAGCTTGCGATAAGTAGCATCATCAAGTTTACCATTTGACTGCAGCTTATGCTGCTTCTGAAAGCTTTTCAATGCCGTACTGGTAGCCTCAGTCATCCGTCCTGACGGTTTTTCACTGCTCAGCCCCAAAACCTGCAGTTTTTGCTGCGCAACCTTGATACGCCAGTTACCCTGTCTGGTCTGCACCTGATTATCCTTGTGCTTTGCAGTAGATTTTACTGTATTTTTTTTCTGCCGCTCAGCAGAAGCTTGCTTCCTGCTATTTTTATTTTTAGCTTCAATATCAGCCTTACACTCCCTATCAGGCTGCTGTTGTTTAGCTGCAGCTACAGCTACCACGCCAGCCTCAGTCTGTAAAGCCGCACTGCTACCTGAAGCAGGCTTATGCGGCTGGTTGCTTACAACGGGTGCTTGTGCCCAGGCTGCAAACGGCAGACTGCAAAATAACCATATACCTGCAAATAGTGAAGCAAATTTTTTCATCATAAAGAATCAGCCCTAATGAAAAATTTAATTATAGTTATATACGTCCCAGCTCTTGAGCTTACTCAGCTCGCGGATACTATAATCTATATCACGCAGCAGCCGTTCCTTGTCACGTGGCAGGGTAGCTGCCAGCTGCACGTAGTTCGATACATGGTTGCTGCGGAAAAGGCAATGTCTGTCCGCAGGCAGGTTGATATTTTCCATCATCAGCTTCAGCTCCTGCATAAGTCCCGCAGGTGACAGCGGATTAAACTTACCTGCCTCATACTGGTCCAAAAGCTCGCTACCACGGTATAGCATCAGGCAAAGCGCGCTCAAGTGCGTCGGCCGGATGATATTAATAGCACGTGCGGTAGCCAACGCATGACGCTCACTTCCCTCAACACCCGCCAGTCCTAAAATTACCATCATAGACAGCTTCATACCGCTGGCGGTGACCCTGCGTCCTGCTTCCACTGCCTGCTCAGCGTCAACTCCCTTGTTAACTGCTTTCAGTGTGGCATCATCGCCGGTTTCCATACCATAATACAAAAGCTGCAGGCCTGCCTCCTTCAAAAGGCGCAGCTCCTCCTCGCTCTTGCGCAAAATATCCTTAGGTGCAGCATAGCTGGACACGCGCTGCAGATGTGGGAACTGCTCGCGCAGGACCTGCAAAATCTTCAGCAGCTTGACCGTTGGCAGTACCAAGGCGTCACCATCTGCCAAAAAGACGCGTCGCACCTTATCCTTACCGAAATGTGCAGCTAACGCAATCTGACGCGAAATTTCTTCGTCCTTTAATATTTGGAACGGAACACCTCTATACATATTGCAATAAGTGCATTTATTATGTGCGCAGCCGCGTGTAACACGCAAAATAAAGCTGCGTGCCTCACTTGGAGGCCTAAAAACTGGTGTGTCATAAGAATCAAAAAACATTTCTACTATTCTACCTCGTTTACATTTGATTGATTGGCGCCAGTTAGATATCTCAGAGATTGTGTAAAGTATAGTACACTTTAATATTATTATACTAGATTTTCTGCATTTTGTAACGTCCATGTGAAAACTTTTTGTTACTTTTTTTACAGAGATTTTGTGAACAACGATCAGAGTGTAAAATAATCGCTACCTCTCAATAGCTTTGAGACATTTTTTCTGCTACCTCCGCCGCCTTAGCC
>CAVAHH010000256.1:0-3024 GCA_963588395.1 bacterium | reverse complement strand
CCACAATACCTGCAGCACAAGCCACCTCAATGCCCTTCATCTGGTTGGTGTTAGGCACAACCACGCTTTTTACGTTTTTGATGATATTACGGCTGACCCAAATCTCCACTACTTCGGGTACACAGCCCAGCTGCTCACGACAGACCGCCGCGCAATAGGCAATGGCAATAGGCTCGGTACAGCCCATTGCAGGAATGAGCTCTTCAGCCAGAGCCTGTTCATACACAGCATACTTGTTTTCCATACCACAAATTCCTCCAACTATTCTTAAATTTCCTAATAGATTTATTGTAAACTAAAAGCGCCCAGTCTACAAGAGTAAACTGAGCGCTTTCTTTTATATAGGGATATTATGAACAGCTATGCCTCACACTCCCAATTACATTTTAATCTTTGCTTCCTCTGCCAGTTTGGGGCCAAACTCGCCAAAATCAAAGGTAGCAAAATAATCTGCCGGAGTTTCTGCACGGCGAATGAGCTTAGCACTGCCATCCTCCTGCAGCAGAATTTCTGCACTGCGCAGCTTGCCGTTGTAGTTATAGCCCATCGAGAAGCCATGCGCACCTGCATCATGAATAAACAGCAAATCGCCAATTTCAATTTCAGGCAGCATTCTGTCAACTGCGAACTTATCATTGTTTTCGCACAAACCGCCGGTTACGTCGTACTTGTGGTCGCAGGCAGCATCCTCCTTGCCCATAACTGTGATATGATGATAGGAACCATAAATAGCAGGACGCATAAGGTTTGCAGCGCAGGCGTCACAGCCAATATATTCCTTGTAAATATGCTTTTGGTGGATAGCAGTGGTTACCAAGCCGCCATTAGGTGCAAGCATAAAGCGTCCCAGCTCGGTGAACAGCTTCACATCACCCATACCTGCAGGCACCAGCACCTCCTCATAAACCTTGCGCACGCCCTCGCCAATAGCCAACACGTCATTATCCTGCTGCTCAGGCTTATAGGCAACGCCAATGCCACCGGACAAGTTGATAAAGGCAATATGAGCGCCGGTTTTTTCGTGCAGCTCTACAGCCAGTTCAAAGAGGATGCGTGCCAGTTCAGGATAGTATTCATTAGTAACGGTATTGGATGCAAGAAACGCATGAATACCAAAATGCTTTACACCCTTAGCCTTCAATATCTTGTAGGCTTCAATAATCTGCTCGTGCGTCATACCATATTTGGCATCACCAGGGTTATCCATAATATTGTTAGCAATAGCGAAATGTCCGCCGGGATTGTAACGGCAGCAAACAGTTTCAGGAATATCGGCAACCTTCTCCAAAAAGTCGATATGAGTAATATCATCCAGGTTAATATTAACATTCAGCTTGCGTGCCAGCTTAAAATCCTCAGCTGGGGTAGCGTTGGAGGAAAACATAATCTCACTCTCCTTAAAGCCCACAGCATCACTCATCAACAGCTCGGTATAAGAGGAGCAGTCAGCACCACAGCCCTCTTCACGCAAAATTTTGAGCAGATAGGGATTAGGAGTTGCCTTTACAGCAAAATACTCTTTAAATCCCTTGTTCCAGGAAAAGGCTTGGTTCACCAGGCGCGCAGTGCGACGGATACCGGCCTCATCATACAAATGGAAGGGAGTAGGATATTGTTCAACTATTTTCTCTAATTGTTCTTTCGTAACAAAGGGAACCTTTTTAGACATTCATATCACCTTTCTGTAATTCAATTAGCGCAATCTCATTTTTTAGCGCTTCCTTAAACAAATCTACCAAATTTCGCTTGCAGGAATATAAGCAGGTCGAATCCTCATCATCCTGCAAATCCCCCGTCAAAACAGTATGGGAATCGGCAATCAGGCGGATTTGTTCACTTTGCTTAGTTGTGCCATAGCAAATCGCCCCTGGCAAAAAAAAGCTCTTATCGCCGATAATTACCACCTTTAACCCACGCTGCAGTGCAGCCGTCAGCTCCGGCGACAAAAGCTCCAGCATCCTGGTATTGGCCGATATATAAATTCTGGCCCTCGCCTGGCTCACGGTATTGCGCAGCTTATTTATTATCTCCCGCGCACCCTTGATTGTGATGTAGCCCTCGGCATCATTGCTCAGCACCGGTAGCTGCCGGAGTATATCTTTTTTTACTTCCTCCAGGTAGCTAATTTTGTTGCTGCAGAATTCTACCGGCGCAACCGGGGTATAACGTGTTACCTTGCCCTCCTCCAGCACATAGGCAGCGCCCTTGTCAACCAACCCTGCCAACGCAGTGTAGGTGTTAGAGCGCGAAATCCCTGTCTGCTTAGCTGCCTCGTAGCCGGTAAGCTGGCCCGATTTTAAAAGCAGCACGTACAGCGTTGCTTCCTGCTTTGTTAAGTTAAAATTAGTAAGTCCTTCGATAAGATCCATAAACCCTCATTTAGCACTTCTTGCTTTTGCGACGGAACTATATAAGCGCGTAAAATGCGCATTTCTTTGATTGTTCCTATTCAAGAACACTATACTACTAGAAACGTCAGTTGTCAATAGCTAACTAGCATTTTTTTGTGTATACATATAAGAAATATAAAAAACCGGAGATGCGCCATCAGAGCGACCTCCGGTCAAGCTGTACTTTTTAGTTTTTATCAAAAACCATTACCCTGTCAAAATCAAGATAAACCTTAGCACCATCGGGGATGGCATCCAAATCGGCACCTTTGACGATTACGCGGACATCATGTCCATGCACGTTCACGCGGTAATCCACTGCATCACCTAAGAAGAAGCGATGCGTGAGCTGACCTTCCATCTGGCCGCCGCTGAGCGACATAGTAATATTTTCCGGACGTACGGCAATAGTAGCCTCTCCTGTAGCCTTACCTGTATTGGGGAAGGAAACATTGCTGCCCTTGATAAAGACTCTGTCTCCCTTCACCTCGCCATCAATAAAGTTAACCAAGCCGATAAAGTCTGCAACCATCTTATTGGCAGGTTTGGTATAAATTTCGTGCGGTGCGCCAATCTGCTGTACAACACCCAGGCTCATAACAACCACGCGGTCACTCATAGCCATGGCCTCACC
>CAVAHH010000255.1:0-3029 GCA_963588395.1 bacterium | reverse complement strand
CGTTCCATTTATCCTGATTAACGTTTTCTACCTCCATCAGGTTCATGATGCCAAAGCCACTACGCCAGAGAATATCATCCATCGAAGTAAACTTGCTGTTTTCCTGCAGGAACTTGGGGTTAAAGAGCTCCTGAAAGGTTACCTTATTCAAAATTTGCGCCAGCTCGTCATCTTCGGTAAAAACTCCAAGGTAATATTTAAAGGTTTTGTCTAATTTATTCTTCTCCATCTTAAGCCTCCAAAGTTTTGTTATATGGGTATTTTAACACAAAAGCCTCAAAAATGGCACTAATATTTTCATTTTGCCGGCTTTCATCTATTTTTGACTTGCTAAATGCTGCTGTATACATTGCTAACTGTTGAATTCCTACTAATTTCATAGTAGAATATAGACATTAGAAAGGTTGTGACATTAAATGAAGATTTCTACCAAAGGCCGCTATGCCCTGCGCTTGATGCTGGATTTAGCAATCAATCATACAGGCAGCTATATTCCCCTCAAAACGGTTGCCCAACGGCAGGAAATTTCAGATAAATATTTAGAGCAGATCATCCACCAATTGAGTAAGGCAGGCTTTGTACAAAGCGCCCGCGGAGCCCAGGGAGGCTACCGTCTGGCACGCACACCAGATAAATACACCGTCGGTGAAATCTTCCGTACAGTAGAAGGCAGTCTGGCACCGGTTTCCTGCCTAGATTGCAGTACACCCTGCGATAAGATTGACTCCTGTATCACCATTGGTTTATACAAACGTATCCAGGACGCGATTGACGGAGTTGTTGATAACACCACGCTCGAAGATATGATCAATGACTACCGTGCTAAGCACCAGGTAGACTACAATATTTAAGGAAGTGTAATTAATTATGAAAATTGCTAAACACCTTACAGACTTGATTGGCAACACTCCGCTTTTGGAGCTTACCAACTACAATGCAGCACTCAAGCTACATTGCACTATTCTTGCCAAGCTGGAATACTTTAATCCTGCCGGCAGTGCCAAGGACCGCATCGCCTTTGCTATGATTGAGGATGCCGAAAAACGTGGTCTTCTGCAGCCTGGCTGCACCATCATCGAGCCCACCAGCGGCAACACCGGCATCGGTCTGGCATCTGTCGCTGCAGCCAAGGGCTACAAGGTTATCCTCACCATGCCCGATACCATGAGTATCGAACGCCGCAACCTGCTGCGTGCTTATGGCGCCCAGCTGGTGCTCACTCCTGGCGCTCAGGGTATGAAGGGTGCTATCGAAAAAGCCAAGGAGCTTGCCAGTGAAATTTCCGGGGCCTTTATCCCCAGCCAGTTTGATAACCCAGCTAACCCTGCTATTCATTACCGCACTACAGGTCCCGAAATCTGGCGTGATACTGACGGTAATGTAGATGCCTATGTTGCCGGCGTTGGTACCGGCGGCACGCTTTCCGGCGCAGGTAAATATTTAAAGGAACACAATCCGCAAATCAAAATTTTCGCTGTAGAACCTGATACATCTCCCATTTTAAACGGCGGCAAACCAGGACCACATAAAATTCAGGGTATCGGTGCCAACTTTGTGCCTGCCAACTACAACGCTGCAATCGTGGACGAGGTCATGGATATCAGCGCTGAGGATGCCTACGCTACCTGCCGCCTGCTTGCCAAGCACGAGGGTCTGCTGGTTGGTATTTCAGCCGGTGCCGCGGCCTTTGCTGCCACCAAGCTGGCACAACGCGCTGAATTTGCTGGCAAAACAATTGTCGCACTGCTACCTGATACAGGTGAGCGTTATCTGACGACGCCTGGTTTTATTGAATAACTTTTTATAAACTATTTTGGAGGGATAATCAATGAACAGACAAGAAGCCTGGGAACTGCTTACAGAATATAACAAGGATCATTTTCATCTACGCCACGGCCTGACAGTCGAAGGCATTATGCGCTATTTTGCCAAAGAATTGGGGTACGGTGACCAAGAAGAATATTGGGGCATTGTCGGCCTTTTACACGATTTGGATTTTGAGCTTTATCCCGAGCAGCACTGCATAAAATCCCAAGAGCTGATGCGTCAGCACGGTGTAGATGAAAGCATTATCCGTTCCACTGCCAGCCATGGCTGGGGACTTACTCCTGTAACCTTCGAGCCTGAGCACCAGATGGAAAAGGTTCTCTTTGCTGTTGACGAGCTTTCTGGTCTCATCGGCGCCGCCGCCCTCATGCGCCCTTCCAAAAGCGTCCAGGACATGGAGCTGAAATCGCTAAAGAAAAAGTTTAAGGATAAGCACTTTGCTGCCGGCTGCAGCCGCGACGTTATCAAGCAAGGTGCGGAAATGCTTGGCTGGCCGTTAGACGAGTTGATGGAAAAGACCATCGCCGCTATGCGCATAGACGAAGCAGCAATTAATGAAGCCTGCGACAAATTATGAAACATACAACGCTAATCTGTAGCGTACTTTTGGCCTGCAGTAGCATTTGCCTGGCCGCCAGTCCTGACGAACTGTGGCAAAAATACCAGGAGCATCCATCTACTGTTTCTACCATGCCCGTAAAGCCTACGGTCGAAGCAACCACTACCCCTGCTGTCACTGTAGAAACTTCCGATGGAAATATTCTTACTCCCAAACAGCAGACTACTGCAGCAGAGCCGCAAACAGGCACAACTTCCGCAACAGACGACTCTGTAGCCACTAAAGGTGAAACAGCAGCTGCAATAAACGAACCTGCAAAAGTGGCTACAGCTGCAACCGATGTAACTACCGCCAAAACTGATTCTGCAAACAACGAGCAGGTAATAACCAAAGAAGCAGCAGATAGCGCAGCAGCAACAAATACACCTGTAGTCAGCAATAAACCGATAGCACCTGCTGCCAAGCCTAAGCCCAAACCGGACCTAGTAGGTAAGCCGCCGCTGCCTAAGCAGTACTTGCGTGCTCCACAGGCAAGCGACTTCGCTACTGTAACCAATGTAGCAGGAGGCTACAGCCTGGCTGTCCCCAACGGCTTTGGCAGTGATCCGTTAGCACAGCTGCCAGGTGCCGAAGGCACCATGCT
>CAVAHH010000254.1:0-3036 GCA_963588395.1 bacterium | reverse complement strand
GATGGAAGGCGGTGCAGAGCTTATCACTGCTATCAAAAGCGAGGTCAGCAAGCTTAACAGCGAAGCAAAGACCAACCGCGAAAATGGCGATAAGTCTGCCGCAAAGGTCAAGTCTATTTTGGAGAATTTAGGCTTGGAGGATAACGCCGATGTGCTGACCAAGGCAAAGGAACTGAAGGACACTTTAGACACCTTCCGCCAGGGCAACAAAGCACCCAGTGAAGTAGCTAAACAAATAACCGATTTAACCAAACAAGTCACCAAGGTTACACAGCAATTAACCGAAATGACCAAAACCGCAGAGGCAGAAAAGGGAAAACGCTATGAAGCAATGAAACAATCTGCTTTAGTTAGCGAACTGACCAAGGGCAAGGCCGCTGCTCCACAGGAGATGGCGGAAATGATCAAGGGTAATCTGTTAGTTAACGAAAAGGAAGAGCTGATGTACAAGAGCGGAGATGACACCTTATCTGTAGCTGACGGCGTAAAAAGCTGGCTGGATGCCAACAAATGGGCCGTTAAGGTTGAAGGCAATTCCGGTGGTGGCGCACCTGCAGGAGGCAAGGGTGAAGCTGAGGACCCGTTCCTTGCAGGCTTTAATAAATAACAAAGGAGGGACTAAATATGTCCGTAGATTACGCAGCTAAATATTCCCAAAAAATTGACGAGCGTTTTGCGCTCAACTCTCTGACCAATTCCGCAGTTAACCAGGATTATGATTTCGTAGGTGTAAAGACCGTCAACGTTTACAGCGTGGGCGTTGCCGCCATGAATGACTATTCCCGTACCGGTAACAGCCGTTATGGTACTCCTGCAGAACTGGATCAGACCGTGCAGGAGCTGACCCTGAGTAAGGACCGCTCCTTTACCTTCACCATTGACAAGGGCAACTTTAATGACGCCCAGATGGTGGCACAGGCAGGCGCGGCACTTAACCGTCAGTTGCTTGAGGTTGTTATTCCTGAAATTGACAAGTACCGCCTGGAACAGATGGCAACAGGCGCAGGTACCACCTCCACCGCCGCAGCTATCACCAAGGCCAACGCTTACAGCACCTTCCTGGACGCACAGGAGGCCTTGACCAACAACAAAGTGCCGCAGGTTGGCCGTGTATGCTTCTGCAGCGCTTCCTTCTACAAATTCATCAAGCAGGACGACAGCTTTATTAAAGCAAGTGATGTTGCACAAAACCTGCTTGTGAATGGCCAGGTTGGCACTATCGACGGCGTACCGCTGGTAGTTATTCCTTCCAGCTATATGCCTGAGAAGACTGATTTTATTATCACCGTGCCTTCTGCCTGCACTTCTCCCATCAAGCTGGCAGAATACAAGATTCACGAGGACCCGCCCGGTGTAAACGGCTGGCTGCTTGAGGGCCGTGTATACTATGACGCTTTCATCCTGAACAACAAGAAGGCTGCCGTATACCGTCACATTAACGCTGCTTTAGGCTGATGGGTATAATCAATCTCACGGTTGATACCAGGGCTTTGGTGCGGGCTTTCGAGTCTGCACCTGCCAAAACCAGGCAGATGGTGCAGAAGCAGGTAAAGATGGCTGTGCGTGATATCCGTGAGGAAGCACGCGACAATCACCGCTTTATCTCCCGTGGCGGTGCTACGGAAAAGAGCATTGAGAGCGAAGCAAGCGGCAACAAGGGCAGGGTTTATCTTGGCAGCGCCGTTGCTGTGTACCAGCACGAGGGCACCAAGGCGCATCTGATTGTGCCACGCAATAAAAAGGTGTTGCGCTTTGCCGGTGATAAGCATTTTGTTTTTACCAAAAGGGTGCAGCATCCAGGCATTAAGCAGGATCAATACCTTTACCGTGCTGCTGAAAAGCTGACGCCTGCGATTGTAAGCCGTTTTAGCGCGGCCCTGGACAATCTGTTAGGAGGATGACATGGATTATATCGATATTACAGACATACAGGACGCTGTGCTGGAATGTACCTATGACGATGTGACTATGGGCAACGATACCATAGAGCATATTGCCGGCAAGCTGGGCGTAACGACCATAAGCACACCAGTGTCATACATAGTGAAGCGCCTGGGCGTTGTCAGCGCCTGCTATAACCGCTGCCTGCTGCAGGCTGGTACCGACCCGACAACGGTATTCAATGGTGCTGGTGGCGTGGAAAATAGCGACATTTTCGCACAAAAGCTGAAGCTGTATAAAGCAGAGATGGAACGCCTTATGACAACCATCACAGCTGCCGATTTTGGCGTTACAGGAGGGCATGGGAGAGCAACAATTCCCATGTACCGCTCATGAGCAGGCGTACAGAGATTACCGAGGTTCTGCTGGGGCTTTTACGGGACCAGCTGCCGGAGGTACACTGGAGTAGCCTGGTGACCGGCGCAAGCAGGACAAGCAGGCTTGAGGGCACAGTAAGCTGTGACCGTATCACATATCAGGAGATGACTAAAACAGCACGCAAGGGCGTTATGAGCTACAGCATCTACCTGATGGATACACAGAGCATTGAGGGCGTCGACACATTGGCCGATAAGCTGGACGATCTGCTGACTAAATACGATGACCTGGGCGGCTGGTGCAGCGGTAGCCGTGTAAAGGAAATTATCTTCGGCGCGGCACAAGGCAAAAGCAATGCAGGCATGGCACTTATTAATTACGAAGTTTATTTTGACTGTTAGGAGGGATATAAATGGCAGAATATAATTTCCCCACCCGTACGGATTCCACCAGTGATTCCACCGCGGGCAAAGATTATTTGATTTATTTGAACACCGGAACCACCGAGGCAGCTCCGACATGGACCTTGCTAGGCGGCCAACGTAGCGGCGATTTGAGCCGCCAGGCTGACGAAATTGACGCATCTCATAAGACCAGTGGCGGCTGGAAGTCTACTCTTCCCGGCTTGCGTAGCTGGTCCATCGACCTTGAAAGCGTTTATCTTGCTGGTGATACCGGTGCAAAATTTCTTGAAGCTGCGTTCCTGGCAGGCAAGCAGGTACACATTAAATTTGAATATCCGGATAAATCGTATATTACCGGCTGGGGTTCTATTAC
>CAVAHH010000253.1:0-3060 GCA_963588395.1 bacterium | reverse complement strand
GCATAGCTTTTGTAAGACCTGCCTAAGTTCGCTGTTTGTATGATCTGTCATGGGTGAATCTCACTTTCATAATAGTCTGACTAGTCACTGTAGGTAGTATAGCAGATAAGGAGACAAAAATCAACATAATTTTCAGATTATTTACCACAAGTATCCTACTATGCAAATTTCATCCCAATTTAATTGCATTAGCAAGAAAAGAGGTCGCTTATGCGAAAAACATTACTGGGCAGCTTTGTGCTGGCCGCCCTGCTGCTTGCCGGCTGCGGGCGCGACATTTTTATGCTGCCGGTGCAGGAAAACCCTGAGGCCTTGGTGCGCTTTAACAAGCCTGCGCATTATGACTATAATCCTGCACACTATCCTGTAACTATCGAAAACTTTAATACTCAGGGACAGCCTGAGCAGTTGACATATACCAAACCACCGGAACGTGTGGTGGCCGTGTGGCAGAACAGCATAGAAACGCTGCTGGCACTGGGCGTGGGTGATCGCATTATCGCAGGCAACGGTGTGCCGGATAAAAAGTTTTTCCGCCCGCAGTACCAGGAGCAGTACAGCCAGATTCCCTATACCGGCCTGCAGCTTTTGGATTTGGAAACCACCATGATGCTCAAGCCTGATTTGATCGTTGGCTGGCATTCTACCTTTGGCCCTAAGGTTTTGCGTGCTACCGAATTTTGGCACAGGCGCGGGGTGAACACCTTTATCGCCCGCTCGTCTATGATTGACAGCAGACCGCGTACGTTGCAGAACGAATACAAGGATATCTTGGATTTGGGCAAAATCTTTGATAAAAACGAGCGTGCCAGGCAGCTGGTGTCGCAGATGCAGCAGGAGGTGAGCTTCGCCACCAGTCAGACTGCCGGCTTTCCAAGGCGGCCGCGGGCGCTGATTGTGGAGTTTATGGGCAAGGAGCCCACTGTTTATGGAGAAAAGAGCCTTGCAGGCAACATCGTGCACGAGCTGCACGGCGATTTGCTGGCAGCGCAGCAGCGTTCCATCGGCATGGAGCAGATTGTGGATTTGGATCCTGATGTTATCTTCGTGGTGGTGACGGAATTCCATTACGGCCACGAGCAGGATATGGTGGACCGCATCACACAGCACAAGGCGCTGAAGCATTTGCGCTGCGTGCAGGCAGGACGCGTGCTGCCGCTGCCGTTATATGCCATTTACAGTGCCGGCGTGCGTAGCTACGACGGCATCAAGATTATTGCAGGCGGGTTGTACCCGGATTTATATAAGGAGAAATAAGCATGGTTAAATTTTTAAAGCAGCAGGGTTATTTATTTATCTGCATTGGATTACTGGCTGCGCTTGTAGCGGCTATCTTTTGGGCACTGTCCATTGGCACGGTCAAGCTGCCCTTGACTAGCATTTATAACGCTATTATGCAGCAGCTGACTACAGGCCAGCCAATTGAGGCAGCAGGCTACGGCCCCGTGCATGATATTATCTGGCTTTTGCGCCTGCCGCGTTTGGTTTTGGCAGCCTTTGTAGGCATGGGGCTTTCAGTCTGCGGCGTCATTATGCAGGCCGTGGTAAAAAACCCCCTGGCCGATCCATATATTTTGGGTATATCGTCGGGCGCGTCGCTGGGTGCTACGGCAGCCATCCTTTTGGGTATTGGCGTGGCACTGGGAGAAAATTTCGTAGGCATTGCTGCCTTTGTCGGCGCCTTTGCGATGTCGCTGGGCGTGCTCTTTATTTCTAATTTGGGCGGACGCAGCAATTCGGTGAAGCTGCTTTTGGCTGGCATGGCGCTGAGCGCGGTGTGCGGTGCGTTTTCCAGCTTCATCGTTTATTTTGCCAATAATAAGGAGGGCATGCAGACCATCGCCTATTGGATGATGGGCAGCTTTGCCGGCGCCAAGTGGGAAACGCTGGCGGTGGTTGGTCCCCTGGTAATTTTGGCGGTACTGTTCTTTTGGAGCCAGAGCCGTATGCTGAACCTGATGCTTTTGGGCGATGAATCGGCACTCACATTGGGAACGGATTTGCACATTTACCGTCAGGTTTACCTGCTCGTCAGCTCGCTTATCGTGGGCTTTGTTGTTTATGCTGCCGGCATGGTGGGCTTTGTGGGCCTGGTTGTGCCCCACGTTATCCGTATGCTCGTGGGCACGGATCACAAAAAGCTGATCCCAGTTGCCGCGCTGACGGGCGCCGTCTTTTTGGTGATTGCTGACGGCCTCTGCCGCATAATCATTCCCCGCACCGAGCTGCCGATTGGTATTTTGATTTCGCTGATTGGCGCACCCTGCTTTGTATATCTGATGATTAAGAAAACCTATGGCTTTGGAGGTAACTGATAATGGAGATTTTGGCGCAAGCAGTAAAGATGGCCTTCGGACCTAAGGAGATCTTAAAGGGGATAGATTTCAGCCTACACAATAAGGAGTTCGTGGGCATTATCGGCCCTAACGGCAGCGGCAAGAGCACGTTTTTGAAATGCGTGTACCGTGTGCAAAGGCCCACCGCCGGCAAAATCAGCTTTAACGGCGTGGCCTTGGACGAGCTTTCATACCGCGAATCAGCCCTGCAGCTGGCGGTGGTGGCGCAGCACAATGTTTACAGCTTTGATTTTTCGGTGCTGGAGGTGGTGCTGATGGGACGCTCGCCGCACAAAAAGCTACTGGAGCGTGATAACCTGGAGGATTACCGCATCGCGCGCGAGGCTCTGGCGACGGTGGGGCTGGCAGATTTTGAAGAGCGCAGCTTTGCCACGCTCAGCGGCGGTGAGCAGCAGCGCGTGATTTTGGCGCGGGCGTTGACGCAGCAGACGGAATGCCTGGTGCTGGATGAGCCGACGAACCATTTGGATATTAAGTACCAGCTACAGATTATGGATATAGTAAAATCGCTGGATTTGACGGTGGTGGCAGCAGTGCACGACCTTAACATAGCGGCGATGTACTGCGACAGGCTGGTTGCCATTAAGGACGGGCAGATTGTGGGCATGGGGACGCCGCGCGAGCTGCTGACGGAAAAATTTATTTATGATATGTACGAGGTGCGCTGCCGCGTGGATGAGGATGCGAGTGGCAGGATTAATAT
>CAVAHH010000252.1:0-3106 GCA_963588395.1 bacterium | reverse complement strand
TTCACAATCTGCACTTTTTGCTGCATTTTGCCAAGGAGATTCGTGAGGCCATCGCCAGCGATACATTCCCTGAATTCCGTGAAAGATTTTTAGAAAATTATCGTGGATGAAAAGGAATTTTTCACTTTATAGAGAATATATAAAATTGGTATAAACTGTTGCAAGCTATTAAGTCTGCAAGGAGAGCCTGCGAACTTGTCCAGCGCAGGGATTGATAAAATGTGGAGGTGTTCTGTATGCAAGGCACAGATACAATGGCCATGATTAATTCACTCTGGCCTTTTGTCCTGATGGGCGGCATATTCTATTTTATGCTGTGGCGTCCGCAGAAAAAGGAACAGGAGAAGCGCCAAAATTTGTTGAATAACCTAAAAGAGGGAGACGAGATTATCACAATCGGTGGTATTTATGGTGTTATTACCGCCATTTCTGAAAAACGTGTCAAAGTGAAGATTGCCGATGGCGTGCAAATTGATATGGCACGTAATGCTGTCAGTGGTTTCCAAAACCCCTCGAAGAATTCCTGATGGCGATTACGGAAGAAAAAACAGAGCTGCGAAAGGCTTTTAAGCGTCTACGCGCTAAGCTTTCTGTTGAGCAGGCTGCAGCCGGCAGCCTGGCTGTTACCCATCATATTCTGGCCTGTGATGCCTATCGCAAAGCGCGCTGCATCATGGGCTATTTGGCTTTTGGTAACGAGCTGTCGGTGGATTTGGTGCTGCAGCAGGCTCTGACGGACGGCAAAACCGTTGCTGTGCCGTTTGTAACATCAGCCACGGAAATGGTGCCTGTGCTGCTTTCCGGCATGGATAATTTTGAGTTGGACCGTTATGGCATACGTAGCGTGCGCCAGCCGGTACAGCTGGTGCAGCCGGAGCAGATGGATCTGGTTTTGGTGCCGGGTGTGGCCTTTGGCCGTGATGGTAGCAGGCTGGGGATGGGCGCAGGCTATTACGACCGCTTTCTGCCGCAGGCGTGCAATGCTGCCTTGATGGGAATAGCCTATGACACGTTTTTGACAGACAGTCTGCCGAAGGATGAATATGATGTCGTTATGCAGCTTTTAGCAAGTGAAAGCGGAATTACCACTCTCTGACCGCTTAGCTTATAAATTAAATCCAAAATATTTTAAGGAGGAAGTAATTTTGCGTTGGAATGAATTCGGGAAATTCCTGGTTATCGCCTTGGCGATCATTGGTGGTTTCTGCGTATACATCTCGCCCCTGGCTAATTCCATTAAACAGGGTCTGGATCTGCAGGGTGGTACCCACGTTGTCTTGCAGGCAGTGGATACACCGGAGCTGAAGGTTGACGATGACGCTGTCAACCGCAGTGTAAAGGTAATTGAGCGTCGTGTTAATGAGCTTGGTCTTACCGAGCCTGTTATCCAGCGCCAGGGCAAGGATCGTATTATCGTCGAGCTGCCTGGAGTTAAGGATCCTGAAAAGGCTATTGCCATGCTTGGCCGTACTGCTATGCTGCAATTTAAAGATGAAAGCGGCAAGGTTGTCCTCACAGGTAGCGACCTGAAGGATGCCAAGGCACAGGTATCCCAAGGCAACCAGGCTGTTGTAGGCCTGGAGTTTAGCGACGAGGGCGGCAAAAAGTTTGCCGACCTGACCGCACGTAACGTGGGCAAAAAGATTGCTATCGAGCTTGACGGCGAGGTGCTTACTGCTCCTGTAGTACAGGAAGCAATCACCGGCGGCCATGCCCAGATTTCCGGCTCCCGCAATGTGGAGGAGGCTGAGCATCTGGCAATTTTGCTGCGTAGTGGCAGCTTGCCTGTAAAGATTGAGATTATGGAAAACCGTACCGTTGGTCCTACCCTAGGTCAGGATTCCAAGGATAAGAGCATCAAGGCCTTCAGCATTGGCATCATCGGCGTCTTTGTCTTCATGCTGCTGTTCTACCGTCTGGCAGGCGTAATTGCAGACATCGCGCTCTTGCTGTACGTAATGCTGTTGCTCTTGGTAATGCGTTACCTGGGAGCAACGCTGACACTGCCAGGCATTGCAGGTATCATCCTGTCTGTCGGCATGGCGGTTGACGCTAACGTGCTTATTTTTGAACGCTTCAAGGAGGAGGTAAAGCGTGGCAAGACGCTGCGCAGTGCTATGGACTCCGGCTTCAACCGCGCCATCGTCACTATTCTTGACTCCAATTTGACCACCATTATGGCGGCGGCCGTGCTCTTTTATCTGGGTACCGGCCCGATCAAGGGCTTTGCTGTTACCCTGGCACTTGGTACGCTTTTGAGTATGTTTACTGCCGTAACCGTAACCAAGTTTTTACTGCGCTTCCTCATTTACAGCAACATCACCAAGAAGCTCTTCTTGTTTGGTGCCAGAGCGCCTAAAACTAATGAGGAGGTGGCAAAATAATGAAGTTCTCGATTGTTAAACGCTACAAGATTTTCTTTGCCATCACTATCACCTTTTTGCTTATCGGCATTGGATCCATGCTCTTTAAGGGCTTCAACCTGGGCATTGATTTCACTGGCGGCAGCATTATGGATTTGGAATTTGGTAAGCCTGTTACCGTTGCCGAGGTGCGTGACGTACTCAAGGAGCATGATTTGGGCAATGCTATTATCCAGCTCGAAAGCAGTGACAGCGCTGTTCAAAGCTCCAAGGGCGTGCTCATCCGTACCGGCGTTGTCAGCGATGAGCAGCGTCAGGAGGTTATGAGCGATCTGAAGTCCAAAATTGGCGAATTCAACATCCAGCGTGTAGAAAACGTTGGTGCCACCGTCGGCGGCGAGCTGATCCAGCAGGCAGTTATGGCTATTGTGCTGTCGTGGTTCTTGATGATTGCCTACATCACCGTGCGCTTTGAGTTCCGCTTTGCGTTGGCGGCGATTATCGCTTTGATTATCGACGTTATGGTAACGCTGAGCTATTTTTCGCTCTTCCATATGGAGCTGGATTCCAGCTTCGTAGCCGCGCTGCTTACCGTAGTAGGTTATTCCGTCAATGGTACCATCGTTATCTTTGACCGCATCCGTGAGAATCTTAAGATTCACCGCCGCAGTGAAAGCATGACGGAAATGGTGGATAACAGCATCTGGCAGACCATGGGACGCAGTATTTACACTGTCGGTACA
>CAVAHH010000251.1:0-3166 GCA_963588395.1 bacterium | reverse complement strand
CACCTCCTTGCCAAGGAGGGGGTCGCGAGTTCGAATCTCGTTTTCCGCTCCACTTTTCAAGGCGACATAGCCAAGCGGTAAGGCAGAGGTCTGCAAAACCTTTATCCCCAGTTCGATTCTGGGTGTCGCCTCCATTTTTATTTTCTTGAAAAGTTGGAATCATCTTAGTTTTGTCTGCCGCGGTGGCGGAACTGGCAGACGCAAGGGACTTAAAATCCCTCGGGTAGTGATACCCGTACCGGTTCGATTCCGGTCCGCGGCACCATTTTAATAGTTAATGACTTCTTCATGCTTAATTGCATGAAGATTTTTTCTTTTTCTAGACAGATCTTTTGGGTTCTATAGTAAGTGCCGACAGCCACGATATTATTTCAGATTAAGACCCCAACATTTATTATAGTACTAGTAAAGGTTGCTAAAATACCCTAAAGCTTTGGTAGTCAAGGCTTTAGGGTATTTTAATATATGGAAAGTCTGCGCTACATAATCTAATCGGTAATTGTATAAAAAAGAAAAACCAGAAGGTATGTTAGAGCAGCTAATGAATAATCATCAGACAACTCCCTCTTCTGGTTTCTCTAGGGAAAGAGAATCATTTTTTGACAATGCTGTCAAAGCAAATTTTAGTAGTTATCTATCTATTATTTTTCTACACGGCCGGGATATGCCTTTAGTGCTTCACCCAAAATGTAGATGGCGCGCTCTAAATCCTCGCTCTTTAATACGTAAGCCAGGCGTGCTTCGTTAACACCGGTGCCGGCAGTGCTATAGAAGCCGTTGCCAGGTGCGAACATAACGGTTTCGCCGTCAATAGCGAAGTTTTCGAGTGTCCAGATGGCAAACTTTTCGGCATCGTCCACAGGCATATTCACCATGATGTAAAAGGCACCCTTGGGGTCGGATGCTTTAACGCCGGGTAGCTTTTTGAGGGCAGCAACAATGGTGTCGCGGCGTTTTTTGTATTCCTTATTAACTTCCTCCAGGTAGCTTACAGGAGTGGTGTACAATGCAGCAGCACCAACCTGTTCCAAAATGGGGCTGCACAGACGTGCCTGGCAGCATTTAATAATCTGCTTGCTGAATTCTTTGTTTTTGCTGATGATACAGCCGATGCGCGCGCCGCAGGCACTGTAGCGCTTGGAAACAGAATCGATGATGATGAGATTGTCATCTAACTCGGGCATGGTGCCGAAGCTGCGGTACGCGCCGTCATAAACAAACTCGCGGTAAACCTCGTCAGCGATCAATGCCAGGTTGTGCTTACGTACGATGCGCGAAATCATCTCCTGTTCAGCCTCGGTATAAACAACGCCTGTGGGGTTACCAGGGTTGGTGAGCAAGATTGCTTTGGTATTGGGGGTGATGTGCTTTTCAATTTCTTCCTCGCTGGGCAGGTGGTAGCCGTTATCTACGCTGGTAGGTACAGCGTTGATCTTGGCACCATATTGCTTGCAGAAGGTGGTGTAGTTGGCATAGAAGGGCTCAAAAACCATAACCTCGTCGCCGGGGTCGCACAGGCCCATAACGGCAAAGGTCAAAGCCTCGCTGCCGCCGTTGGTGACGAAAATATCTTCGATAGCATAATCCATGCCTTTTTCTGCATAATATTTTTGGATAGCTTTGAGCAGGAACATTTCGCCCTTAGAATTGCTGTAGGCAATAACGGGAGCCTTGTATTCGCGGATGCTGTCCATGAACTGCTCCGGAGTTTTGATGTCCGGTTGACCAATGTTCAGGTGATATACCTTTTTGCCTGCAGCCTTGGCTGCATCAGCATAGGGGGACAGCTTTCTGATAGGAGAAGAGGTTAAGCTTTGGATACGTTGTGAAAGTTTCATTAAATAAAACTCCTTACTTTAATAATTTGGGCAGATGTCACTGCTCCTTTTATTATAACATGAAGATAGAGGTGATAGTGTATACACATGCTATTATACTGTATACATTTTCAAAAATTGGAGTTAAATCAAATAGCATGATAAAAGCCTGAGTCCGTATTGCTACGAACCCAGGCCATTTTACTATACACTTATCAATCCCAGCGCTTTAAGAGATCCTCAAGGATTTCTTTTTTGCTCTTGCGGCGCTTTTTTTCGTAGTTGCGGAAGTTGTTGTCACGATGATCGGTAGAATAATCGGCGTAATCAAAATCGTCATTATTGCGCTCGTAGCTGCGGTTGTAATCACCATGGCCGTCGTCTGCAAGCACGGGGATAATGGAGTTGTAACTGTTTGTCTGGATATACATTGTATGCCTCTCATACGTAATTATGTTCCTTTACATGATTGGAGTGCAAAATTGTTTCGGATTTTTCGCTGAGCGGTTTTTCCAAAAACTCTTTATACAGCTCCTGTACATCAGGATTGTTGTGCGACTGACGCAGCGCACGGGCGCTGTCTAAGGCGTACAGCTTGCCGCCGAGTGCGGTTGCACGCTCTTCGCCGTCGTGGATAGGTTGGCCGCCGCCGCCGACGCAGCCGCCGGGACAGGCCATAATTTCCACGAAGTCGTAATGCACCTTGCCTGCTGCCAGCTCGTCTAAAAGCTTGGCGGCATTGCCTAAGCCGCTGATGGTGCAGGTGCGCAAAGTAGTGCCTCCAAGGGTGAATTCGCGCACCTTGCGGCTTTCCTCGCCGCGTACGTCGGCAAAGGCAGCTTCAGGTGCCTCCTTGCCCTCGATAACCTTGTAGGCCGTACGTAGCGCTGCCTCCATAACGCCGCCGGTAGCGCCGAAGATGACGCCGGCACCGGTGCTGGCACCCAGCGGACTATCAAATGGCATTTCCTCCAGGTAGGCAGGGTTGATGTGCTCGCTGCGTAGCAGGCGGATAAGCTCGCGCGTCGTCAGCACGATGTCAACGTCGTGCGTGCCACTGCTACGCATGGAAAAGAGCGCTGCCTCACGCTTTTTGGAGACGCAGGGCATGATGGATATGGAGCAGATTTCCTTAGGCTTCAGGCCCTTACGCTGCGCAAAATAGGATTTGGTGAGTGCACCGAAAATCTGTTGCGGAGATTTAGTTGTGGAAAGGTTAGCAACAAAGTGTGGATATTTTTTATTGACGAAGGCTACCCAGCCGGGGCAGCAGGAGGTGAACATAGGCCAGCTATGCTCCTCGGGCTTGGCCAGGTGCTCTAAAAGCTCGCTTGCCTCCTCCATAATGG
>CAVAHH010000250.1:0-3190 GCA_963588395.1 bacterium | reverse complement strand
TAATTTAGGTACGACCTATCATAAAGCAAAATTTGCTGCAGATACCCATATCACAGCAACCTTAAAACGCGAACCGTCATATTATTTGTATAATGGTGCTTCCGCAAGTGCTAAGGCAGGCAATCCGCCGGATCATAACCTAAAGGACAAATTGGATTGGTCGGCTACGGTTTCATATATGCCGACGGCTAAGGACACTATCCGTTTAGTTGGCCATAATTTGCTGAATCGCAAGGATGTTATCAACTATGATGAATATTATTGTACGCCTATTAACTTTTATGTTGCCTATGAAAGAAGCTTTTAATTAAGTTGGTAATACTTGTTTTTATACTTTTTGCTTTGTGGGGCGGATTTACTCCGTCCTACTTTTTTAGGTGATTGACTGTACAAGTACTATATAGTATAAGCTATTAAGCAAACCGAAAGATATTACCTATAAACTTTTGGGAGGTGGCAAAATGCGACAAATTCTTTTTCTGACCAATATGGAACAGACAGCGGAATATCTGCGCGACGCGCTGCAACTGGCGCAGACGAAGGCAGCTGGCGCTATTGACGGCAAAGTGCTGTACATATCTAGTGATGCCGACTGGACTAAGGATATTGAGCAACAGCTGCAGGCAAGTGAGATAATAATCTTTCCTTGGATGGGTACTGGCCTGAGCACTAAATTTTTAACGGAATCATCTTCCTTTTTGTTAGCCGCCAAGAAGAAGCACGTTTACCTGATGACAGGGAATCCGGAGGATGTGCTTCATGGGGCCTTGGATGAGTCCGAATTAAAGCAGATCAATAATTATTACAAATTTGGCGGCTTGCAGAATTGGACCAATTGGTGGTTGTGGCTGACAAAACACTTTTTGCAGGTAGAGTGCAGCGCATCTGTTCCGGAGGTTTTGCCCTGGGACGGCATCTATCACCCGCGTGCCGGCAGGCTTTATACTGATGTGCAGGAATATACCGCGGACTTTTGCCGACCGGATAGGCCGACGCTGGCTGTCGTCTTCTTCCGTAATGACTGGCTGTGGGGCAATACTGTTTTTGCCGATGCTGTAATAAATGAGATAGAAGCGCAGGAGTGCAATGCTCTTTGCTTTTTTTCTACCAGCTCACCAGACGCGGAAAGCGGCTGCGGTGGCTTTAAGGAAACGTTGCGTAAATATGTCTGCACAGAGGCAGGAGCTTATGCAGACGTATTTATCAATACCATTAAATTTTCTCTCTTTAGCATCCGTGCCTGCGCCTTAGATGATCTGACAGCGTTAAACATATCTGTGCTGCAGGCGTACACGTTGTATCGCTCTTATCAGGAATGGTATGAGAATTTTGACGGTATGAGCGCGGTGGAGGTGGCCTATAGCGTGAGCCTGCCTGAATTTGATGGCATTATCCACAGCTGTCCGGTGACGACGGTGGAGCGTGATGACCGCGGCAGACAGGTGACGCAGGTTATTGGCGAACGAATGAATATGCTGGTGCGCAAGGCTAAAAAGCTGGCATTGCTGCGCCGAAAAGCTAATGCGGAAAAGAAAATCGCCATTGTTTTTCATAATCATCCTTCAACCAATTCCAATATTGGCAGCTGCGCAGCTATTGACAGTATTGAAAGCGTGCGCTTACTTTTGCAGGATATGCGTGCTGCAGGCTACGTTATCGACCATATACCTGCAGACAGGCAGGAGTTTATTGACGAGCTGATAGCAGGGCCGACTAACGACAGGGATTATATGAACGAGGCACAGATTGCTGCGGCTTATGGCAAGCTTGACGATGCTGACTGCCGCCAATATTTTGCCACGCTGCCGCAGAAGGTACAGCAACGCTTAAAGCAGGATTGGGGTGAAGCTCCGGGTGAGGTTTTTCATTATGATGATTACCTGATGCTGCCTGGTACGCTGAATGGTAATATTTTTATAACCATGCAGCCGCCGCGTGGCTTTGGTGAGGATCCGGATAAAATTTACCATTCGCCGGATTGCGCACCCACCTATCATTATCTGGCGTTTTATCATTGGCTACGCGATGTCTGGGGAGCGGATGCGATGATGCATATTGGCACACATGGCAGTCTGGAATGGCTTCCCGGTAAGGGCGTGGCTATGGGTGATGAATGCTATCCTGATATCTGCACGGGTGATCTGCCTAATGTTTATCCTTATTGGGTGGTGGACACCGGCGAAGGTATTCAGGCCAAGCGCCGCAGCGCTGCCTGCCTTATCAGCTATCTTTCTGCACCGCTTAGTATATCGGGTCTTTATGACGAGCTGGCAGAGCTGGAAAAGGCCTTGGAGGAATATGTGCATTTTAAAGCAGATAAGGATGCTGATTTGAGCGAGCCTATGGCACAGATTCGCGAAAAGGCGGCCGCAGCTGATTTGACAGAGGAGGTGTCTGAGGAGGAGGCAGCCGATTTTGACGAATATGTAGCGCATTTGCATACCTATCTGACGGATTTAAAGAATATGCAGATGACTACCGGATTGCATATTATGGGCAACCCTCCTGTAGAGCAAAAGCTTACGGAATACCTGTACGCGTTGGTGCGCCTGGAAAATGGTGAGATACCATCGCTGCCTAAGGTGCTGGCGCAGGCCTATGGTTATGATTATTATCAGTTAATTGATGATAGCAACAAGCTGCTGCCTGACGGAGTGATGAGCTACGGTATGCTGCTGGATAAAATCAATGAAGAGAGCCTGACGATTATCCGCGTGCTTCAGGATAATGCTTTTGTGGTGGATGAGGACAGGCTGCGTGCCTTGGACTGCGTATCTCGTTGGCCGCAGCAGGTGCAGGCACAGCTGTTGGAGCTGGCAGGCTTTATTTGTGAAAAGCTTTATCCCAGCCTGGCGAAAACTACGCAGGAACGTAGTAATTGCCTGCGCGCCCTTGCTTCTGAATATATCGAGCCTAGCGCAGGCGGAGCGCCTACCAGCGGCGGTGCAGGTATTTTGCCTACAGGGCGCAACTTTTACGGCGTAGATCCACAGCTGCTGCCAACGCCTGTGGCCTGGAAAATCGGTTCACAGATGGCTGAGGATGTGATTAATAAGTTTGTGAGCGAAGAAGGGCGTTACCCTGAAAGCGTGGGTATTTTGCTCTGGGCTACCTATAATATGCGTTCTAACGGTCAATGCATGGCCGAATTTATGCGCTTGATGGGTGTGCGTCCGATATGGCAGAAGGG
>CAVAHH010000249.1:0-3198 GCA_963588395.1 bacterium | reverse complement strand
CCACGGCGCGCGGGCGGGCGACGTGGCGGTGCTGTACCGCACCAACGCCCAGTCACGTGTATTTGAAGAAATATTGATTAAAAGTGGCATTGCCTATAATATGGTAGGTGGCACCAAGTTTTATGAGCGCAAGGAAATTAAGGATGTACTGGCGTATTTGCGCCTTATTTATAACCCCAGCGACAGTCTCAGCCTGCTGCGCATTATTAACGTTCCCCGCCGTGGCATTGGCGATGCAACCATCACGCGTTTGGCTGAATATGCTGCAGCCAGCGGACAAAGCCTGTTCGAGGTGGTTTCTAACGCCAGTGACGTACCGGCGCTGGCCAGCCGCTTTGCTAACAAGCTGGACGAGCTGGCAGAGGTGCTCTTTGATTTGATGGGCGAGGCAGCAGATGCTCCTGTGAAGCAGCTTATTGAGGATGTGCTGAAAAAAACGGGCTACATTGCCGAGCTGGAGGGCAGTGGTGACGCACAGGATCAAAGTCGCGTAGATAATCTGCACGAGCTTTTGAGCGTAGCCGAGGATTTTGCCGCTAAGTGCGAGCGTAGTGGTGATGAACCGACGCTGGAAAACTTTTTATCTGATGTGGCGCTGGTAGCTGATATTGATGATGCCGACCTGGACGAGGATGCTATTACGTTGATGACGTTGCATTCTGCTAAAGGTTTGGAGTTTCCTACGGTATTTTTGGTAGGTATGGAGGAAGGCATCTTCCCCCATGCACGCACGCTGATGGAAGAAAGCGAAATTGAGGAGGAGCGTCGTTTGTGCTATGTGGGCATCACCCGTGCAGAGCAGCATTTATTCCTGACGAATGCCAAGATGCGCACAATTTACGGACGTTCCCAGTATTATCCTGCTTCCCGCTTTCTGCAGGAGGTGCCGCGTAACCTGATCCACGAATATAGGCGGCCGCAGGTGCAGCCTCGCAAAGTGGTACGCGAAGCAATGGGCAGGACAGAGGTAAAGCATACGGGTAGCAGCTGGTCCTTTGCCTCCAGGGCAGCCTTTATGCCTGCGGATAGCAGTGCAGCAGCCGGCATCAGCTTCCGCGCAGGCGACAAGGTAATGCATAAAAAGTGGGGCGCAGGTACTATCGTCAGCGTCAAGCCCTCAGACGACGGGCAGGAGGTTAACGTGGCCTTTGCCGGAGGCGGCATCCGCAGTCTGCTGACAAAATACGCTAAGCTGGAAAAGCTGTGAGCGTTTTTGTGCTGATTGACGCACAAGGCGGCGATAGGGATAAGGACGGATTTATATATTAAAAAATATTAGGCAGCGTATAATCCTTTGGAGGAAGAAGAATGGCAGAATTAGATTTATTTGCTGATGAGAAGGCAGCACTTTTGGCGGAGGCTGAGGAGCTGCGTAAAAAAATCCGCCATAACGAATATTTGTATTATGTACTGGACGCACCGGAAATTACAGATTCGGAATATGACAGGATGATGGTGCGCCTGCGTGAAATTGAGGCTGAATATCCTGAAAGTGTGCCGGCTGATTCACCAACGCAGCGTGTGGGAGGGCGTGCCTCCTCGCAGTTTACCGAGGTTCGCCACCTGGAACCGCTGCTATCCTTGGGCAACGTGTTTTCAGCGGCAGAGCTGCGTGCCTTTGACGAGCGCGTGCAGAGCGGCCTGCCTGCGGGCAGTAGCGTTGAATATGTCATGGAACCCAAAATTGATGGTTTGGCGTGTAGTTTAATTTATGAAAATGGTGTGTTGGTGCGTGCTGCTACCCGCGGTGATGGCGTCGTCGGCGAAAATGTTACCGCCAATGTGCGTACTATCCGCAGCATTCCGCTGACGCTGAAGGTGCCTGATGGTGAGCCTGTTCCTGAGCTTTTAGACGTGCGTGGCGAGGTATATATGCCACGGCGTGCGTTTATGCGCCTAAACGAGGAGCGTGCGGAGCGTGGTGAAGGTGAATTTGCTAATCCGCGTAATGCGGCGGCAGGCAGCCTAAGGCAGCTGGATCCACAGGTTACGGCCAGCCGCAGCCTCAGCTTTTTTGCTTATTATCTGGTGGGCGAGGGAGCGCAGGCTAAGCATAGTGAATCGCTGGCAGCCTTGGCACGCTACGGTTTTAAGGTGAGCGAGGGCTACAGGGTTGTGCATACTATTGATGAAGCACTAGACTTTATCAGCAGCTTTAACGATAAGCGTCAAAGTCTCGCCTACGATACGGACGGAGCAGTAATTAAGGTCAACGATGTGTGGCAACAGCGGCTTTTGGGTGCGACAGGCAAGGATCCACGCTGGGCCATTGCCTATAAATATCCGCCGGAGCAGGCTGAAACAACGCTTGAGGATATTGATTGGCGCGTGGGACGCACGGGAGTGCTTACCCCGACAGCAGTGCTCACTCCTGTAAAGCTCAGCGGCAGCGTCATCAGCCGTGCTACCCTGCATAACGAGGATTTTATCCGCAGCAAGGATATCCGCATTGGCGACAGGGTTGTCATCAATAAGGCCGGCGAAATTATCCCCGAGGTTCTGCACGTGGCGAGCGAAAAGCGCACAGGGGATGAAAGGGAAGTAGTTATTCCTACAACCTGTCCGGAATGTGGCTGGAGCGTGGAGCGTCAGGGAAGCGAGGCGGCCATCCGCTGCACCAATCCGCATTGTCCGGCGCTGGGACGCGAGGGGCTCATCCATTTCGTCAGCCGTGATGCGATGAACATTGAAGGCTGTGGACCGTCGGTTATCAACGCGCTTATTGATGCAGACTTAGTGCACGATGCGGCCGATTTATACAGCCTGCAACGTGCAGATATATTGCAATTGGAGCGTATGGGTGAAAAGTCGGCGGACAAGCTTTTGGCGGCCCTGGAGGCAAGCAAAAGCAATGAGCTGGATAAGCTGCTTTTTGCCTTGGGCATCCGTCATGTGGGCGCTAAGGTGGCGCGTACGCTGGCAACTGAATATGGCAGCATGGAGCGCCTGCAGCAGGCAGGCGCAGATGAGTTGGCGCAGATACGTGATATCGGTGCCAAGATTGCCGAAAGCGTCGTTACCTGGCTGAACGTGCCGTCAAATATTGATTTGCTCGGCCGTTTGCAGGCGGCGGGGCTGAACATGAGCTTTGTCGCGCCTGCGAGCCGTGAGGATAACCCCTTCTTTGGCAAAACGCTGGTGTTTACAGGAACCCTGCCGACGCTTGGACGTGCGGAGGCCAAAACCATGGCTCAGGAC
>CAVAHH010000248.1:0-3202 GCA_963588395.1 bacterium | reverse complement strand
GTTCTTGTGGAACCCGGCCTTGTAATTAAGTGGCGAGACTTTGTTGTAAATTTTGTTTACAGCATTGTCTTGCCCTTTTTTTTATATATAATATTATATAGAGCTAACTAGATGCAGGTGCATGCAAAAAACTCATTAAGGAGGAGAACAATGAGCAGATTTGGTTTGAACTCGCAGCAGGTAGAAGAGTCGCGGCAAAGGCATGGCAATAACGCCTTGTCGCAGCCGCCAAGGGCAACGTTTTTTGACAAGCTGCTGGATAATTTCAAGGACCCGATTATCCGCATTTTGATAGTTGCCCTGCTGGTTAACGTGGTCTTTGCCTATATGGGCCATGGTGATTGGATTGAAACCTTGGGTATTTTTATTGCCATTATCTTGGCAACCTTTGTATCTACGTGGTCCGAATACAGCAACGAAAACGCCTTCCAAAAGCTGCAGGAGGAGGCCAGCCGCATCCGCTGCAAGCTGTGGCGTGACGGCGAGCCGCAGGAGGTGCCTATTGATGATATCGTCGTGGGTGATGCCATTATCCTGGAGGCAGGTGATAAGGTGCCTGCCGACGGTGTTTTGCTTGCAGGTGATATTAAGCTGGACCAGGCTACGCTCAATGGCGAAAGCGAGCCGGCAGGCAAGCAGATAGCTCGCGCAGACTACAGCTGGGACGACAGCTGCACCGACTTTTTGGATGAACACAAGATCTTTCGCGGCAGTGTTGTCGTAGAGGGAACAGGTGTGATGCAGGCTGTCAAAATTGGTGACAGCTCGGTATACGGCCAGCTGACACAGGAGCTTAAGGATGACGAGCGCGACAGTCCGCTCAAGCTGAAGCTGAAGGGCCTGGCGCAGCAGATCAGCCGCTTTGGCTATGCAGGTGGTACTTTGATAGCCATTGCCGTTATTTTGCATAAGCTGTACCTGGCAGGTGGCTTTACTGCCTACACTGCTGATATGTCTGTCGTAGTGGGCGATTTGGTGCAGGCGCTTATTTTGGCGATTATTATTATCGTTATGGCAGTACCCGAGGGCCTGCCGCTGATGATCGCCATAGTTTCGTCACTGAATATGCGCAAGATGCTGGCAGATAACGTGCTGGTGCGCAAGCTTGTGGGCATAGAAACCGCTGGCAGCCTCAACCTGCTCTTTAGTGATAAAACAGGCACCATCACCAAGGGCAAGCTGGAGGTGACGCGCTTCATTTTGGGCGACGGGCAGGAGCTGGCATCCTTTGACGCATTGCCCGAAAGAATCAAGGAGCTCACCTACCAGCAGGTGGTGCTCAATACCTCGGCTGTGGTGACGGACGGTGTAATTTTGGGCGGCAATATGACCGAGGCCGCGCTCAACAAGTATATCGGAAGCTACCGCATGACCGCTGTGCCAGAGCGCGAGCGCTTTGTGCCGTTCAACAGCGCCAGCAAATATTCCTGGGCGCAGGTGCAGCCTGCTGGTGACGAGGCCTACTGTCTGGTGAAGGGCGCACCCGAAAAGCTGCTTTTGCGCACAGTGTATTATTGGGATGCGCAGGGCAGACGCCTGCCGCTGACGGACGCTATGCGTGAGGCGTTGGAGCAAAAAATGCTGCATTTGGCAGGCCAGGCCATCCGTATGCTGGCGCTGTGCAGCTACGAGGGTGTAGCCAACGAAAGCCTGCCTAATATGGGTCTCACTTTGGTGGGCATTTTGGCCATCCGTGACGACGTACGTCCCGAGGCAGTAGAAGCCATTGCTGCCGTGCGTCAGGCAGGTGTGCAGGTGGTAATGATCACAGGCGACCGCAGGGAAACAGCTATGGCCATCGCTAGGGATGCAGGCCTTTTGACGCAGGCAAGTGACGTTGTGTGGACATCAGACGAGCTGGCACGCCTGTCGGACGAGGAGATTAAGGCTAAGCTGCCCAACCTGCGCGTGGTGGCGCGTGCCCTGCCGATGGATAAATCGCGATTGGTGCGTCTGGCACAGGAGCTGAATTTGGTAGTAGGCATGACAGGTGACGGCGTCAACGATTCGCCGGCGCTCAAAAAGGCCGATGTCGGCTTTGCTATGGGTAGCGGCACCGAGGTGGCTAAGGAGGCAGGCGATATCGTTATTTTGGACGACAACTTCCTTAGCATTAAGCAGGCTATATTATACGGCCGCACTATCTATAATTCCATCTGCAAATTTATCACCTTCCAGCTGACGATTAACTTTTCGGCGGTGGCTATCAACTTCATTGCTCCCTTTATCAACATCGATGAGCCGCTGACGGTGACACAGATTTTGTGGATTAACCTGGTTATGGACACTCTGGCCGCGCTCGCATTTGGCGGTGAGCCTGCGCTGGCAAAATATCTGAGCGAGGAACCCAAGCGTCGCAGCGCGCCCATCGTCAGCAAAAAAATGCTCACTAGCGTGGTTATCGCAGGCACCTATATGACGCTTATAGGTATAGCCTTTTACAAGAGCGCCTGGATAGACAGCCTGTTCCGTGATGCTCCCAACCATATTTATACCTACACAGGCTTCTTCTGTGCCTACATCTTTATGGCTGTAGCCAACGCCTTTAATGTGCGCACCGATGGGCTGAACCTGCTGGAAAACATTGGCCGCAACAAGGGTTTTTTGCAGGTAATGACGATGATTGTCGCTATTCAGGTGCTGCTGACGTTTGTTGGCGGACGCCTGCTGCGCACGACGCCGCTGAACGCCTCTGAATGGGGTGTGGCCGTGCTGGTGGCAGTGAGCATGCTGTTGGTGGACCTGCTGCGCAAGCTGTTGCTGCGTGCTAAAAGTTAATCACAGATGTTAATAACTCTGTGGATAACATGTGGGTAAGGCGGTGTATTTGTGGATAAGTACAAGCGCACACACGGGCAGGAAGAAATCCATACCAGCTGTATATGCTGTTACAAGGATTACAGTTCGTCAGGCAGAAAATATTTTTTAGAAAAGCTGTTGACAAATTCGTTGAATGTGAGTATAATAGCATTCAACGAATTAAATATCGTCCCTAAAAGACGGTGAAGGGAAGAAGATATGACCGGATAGGCCTAGAGAGCTGCTGGCTGGTGTAAAGCAGTGCTGATGGTTATATGCATACTGATCCCGGAGTTGCCTTTCTGATATGTAGGAAAGGACGTGTGGTCACGTTACAGGCAAAGGCCTTGTTAGAGGCTGAGAGGGCAGTGCAATGGCGCATTGCTGAAATAGGGTGGTACAG
>CAVAHH010000247.1:0-3213 GCA_963588395.1 bacterium | reverse complement strand
AATAAAAGCAGAGCATTAGACTTGGATGTTGCTTTTATAATAAATTAAAAAGGGGTTATAACGATGAAAAAATTAGTATTTTTGATGTTGACTGTGCTTATTACCTTATTTTCTGTAACAGCATTTGCTGCACCGGCAGAAAAGCCGAATGTTGTTGTTATGTATCTCAACAATGCTAAAACTAAATTTGATGCGGATATTGACCAAAGCGTTTTAGCTGCGTTGGCAAAGAACATCGCGCCTGAAAACTATAATTATATCGATGGTGCCCAATATGTAGAAAAATTGAACAAAATGGGCATTGTAGATATTTCCACAGCTGAGAGAAGCGACATCGTTGATTCCCTCGAGGGTGAGGATATTGATTACGCTGTATTTGTAGAGGTTCAGCCGATGGTGCGCAAGGAAAAAATGCATTTCTTCAACTACGGCATTGAAATGACCACCCAAATTCCTTTCAAGATTATTGATATAGTCAATAACAAGTACCTGTATAACGGTAAGTTTGTAGAAAAGGGTGAGGACAGCACCGTTGTTGGTGGTTTGGGTAACAAAGGCGTAGTTTTAAAGGCTGTAGAAAAGGCAAATCAACAGATGGGTATCGTTTTAGATTCCAGATTACCGAAAACTAAGGCTGTAAAAGTTGTAAAATAACAGTATGCTGAAAAAATATTTCAACCTGTTGGCAGTAGTTTTGACGGTAATGCTTTTACTACCGTTGGCTTCATGTGACGCACAGCAGCTACGCAATAAAAGCAGTGTGCTGACTGTTTATGTTAACAATTCCGGCACTACGTATAACAAGGAGCTGGATAAAATTGTTAATGCCGAACTGAAAAAACGTCTTGAGGGCTTGTATATCGAATTGGATAATGAAGCTTATACAGAGGTTTTTCGGGAGCGTTCTGTCATAGACGCCGAAAAATACGAGATTATACCGCTAGCAGATAAGTCTGGGGCAGATTATTTTATCTACATAGAGTTGCTGCCCTTTGTCGAGAAATCCGATTATAATTTTGTGTATCACAATAAGGCCATGACATCGTCGGTTTTTGTATGGATAATTGATTTAAAGACGAATCGTGAGATCATACGCGAAGTTTTTTCACTAAAGGAAAAGGATAGCACTGATGCATGGTTCATAGGAGATAAATCCGTAGCAATAAAATCACTTAGGTCGACGATGTTTAAGGTTGGCGAGCACATTTCTGCCAAGCTACCCCTGTAATACCACTAGCTTTGCAAAAAATCCTTGCCAAATGCGGGGAAACAGGGTAAAATATGTAAGTAGCAATTTATTTTTTTTGGAGGTATTTGTGATGAGAAAACACATTAAGACTGTTAATAAAGCAATGCTGAACAAAACTCTGCGCACCGGCGGCTGCGGCGAATGCCCTGCTTCCTGCCAATCTGCCTGCAAGACCTCTTGCACCGTTGGCAACCAGGTTTGCGAACACTGCAAATAAGACTATCGCATAATGCAGCTCCCTGTTTGTTGCAGGGGGCTGTTTTACTATGTTGCTCAAAAAAAGAAAGGTTGAATTACATGCTTATACATAAAATGCGCCTGGATGACTACATGGCCGTGCTGGATATCAACAGCGGTGCAGTGCATCTGGTGGATGATGTTATTTATGATTTGTTGGACTATTATGATGGCAGCAACGACGACGAAGCACTGGCTGCCATGAGGGATAAATATAGCGAAGAGGATTTACGCGACGCCTTGGAGGAAATGCACGGCCTGCAGGACGAGGGACTATTGTTCAGCCCTGGCTTTGATGTTCCGCCTACCTTTGCGGAGCAGCCGATTGTAAAATCACTGTGCCTTTTAGTAACGCATGACTGCAATTTGCGTTGTGGCTACTGCTTTGCTGACACGGGCTCCTTTGGTGGCTGTCGCCAGCTTATGAGCAAGGAAACTGCACAAAAGGCTATTGAATTTGCCATTACCGGCAGCAAAAAGCGCCACAACCTGGAGCTGGATATGTTTGGCGGCGAACCGCTGATGAATTGGCCGGTGGTGGAGTATATTGTGGAATATGTGCGCCGCCGCGAAAAGGAAACCGGAAAAAATATCAAGCTGACACTGACAACTAATGGCACGTTACTTAATGACGATAACATAAAATATCTTAACGATAACCGTGTTATGCTGGTGCTGAGCCTGGATGGCAAAAAGGCAACGCATGATGCTATGCGTCCGTTCCCCAATAAGGCAGGCAGCTATGATGCAGCTGTACGCGGCTTCAAGAAGGTAATCGACAGCCGCCAGGGCAAAAACTATTACTTGCGTGGCACTTACACGCACTTTAGCACGCATTTCTGCGAGGATGTGCTTGATATGACTAAGGTAGGTAAGGAGATATCCGTAGAGCCGGTTGTAGGTATTGATGAGCCGTGGGTGCTGACGGAAGATGATTTGCCGGTTATTTTTGATGAATACGACAAGCTGGCACGCGCATATCTAGAGCGTCGCCGTAGTGGTGATGCCTTTGACTTTTTCCACTTTAATGTAGCGCTGGATAATGGTCCCTGTGTCGCCAAGCGCTTGGCTGGCTGTGGTGCAGGCCATGAATACTATTGTATTACCGCTGATGGCGATATTTACCCATGCCATCAATTCGTCGGTCGCGAAAAATATAAGATGGGCACATTGGATACAGGTATAGTCAAGCCGGAGATGGTGCAAAAGTTTCGTCATACACACGTTATGACCAAGCCTGAGTGCAGCAAATGCTGGGCTCGTTTCTTCTGTAGCGGTGGCTGTCATGCTAATGCTGATTTGATTAACGGTGATATCAGCAAACCCTATGAGTATGGCTGCAGACTGCAAAAGAAGCGTTTGGAAAACGCTATTATAGTACAGGCCATCCTGTCTGCCGAGGCCCAGGAGGGCGAGGATCTGCGTCCGCATATCAATAACTTCACTTACGAAAAGTAATAGTGGTTTTTACTCCCTGCTTTTGCAGGGAGTTTTTAGTTTTTCTTACGAAAAAAATTACGCTGTTGCAGGAAAAAATTAAGCAGATTGCGTAAAAAATAGAGTGTTTTGAGGGAAAAAACAGCGATTTTTACAAGTTTTTTTGAAGAATTTTGCTGCCTGAAAACCTTGTATACAAGATACTTCTTTTGCCAACTGCTCCTAGTGTTTCGCTAAAATTTGTTAAAAAAGTTACGAAAAAGGTGTTGACATTACTAGGGCAGCGTGGT
>CAVAHH010000246.1:0-3256 GCA_963588395.1 bacterium | reverse complement strand
TTCACGCAGGCCAGCGCAAGGAGGGCTGCCTGTCGATTGATTTACTGTATGATGATACGGAGCTGTATCAAATAATGTTCTGGTTTGCAAAAAACAAGGCAGATGGTAAGAATGTTATTTATATTGGTGCATTGCAGGGACCGCAAAACGGTAATGAGCTGATTAAGGGACTGACGAAGGCATTCTTTGGCTACCGTACTAAAAATTTGATGTTTTACGGCCTGCGCAGCTTTGCCAAGGCTATTGGTATTGAAAATATTTATGCTGTAGCCAACGAAGGCTATTACGCGATGAACCATGTGCGCATTGATCGCAAGCTGAAGACGGATTTTGGCGCTTTTTGGCAGGAATGTGAGGGCCTGCCGTGCTCAGATAAGCGCTTTTATATTATGCCTGTGGCAGAGCATCGTAAGTCGATGGAGGAGCTGAAGCCTTCCAAACGTGCGCAGCACCGCCGTCGTTTTGCCAAAATGGATGAAATGGAGACCGCAGTGGCCGAGTCGCTGAAACAGTATCAAAGGTAAATTCTGCCTAAGGAGCAGCAACAGGGGATGTTTCGTCATACCCCTGTTTTTTTATTATAGCTTATGCTATAATGATAATATATTACTCTGATTGGAGGTAAGAAAATTGAAAAAACAGCTGGCTACTTTATTGCTGACGTTTATTTTTTGCTTTACTACAGTAATTCCCGGTTTTGCTGCGGATGTTGCTATGCCTATGGCGGATAAGATTGCTGCAATGGAAAAAATGCTTTACGGTACAGAGCAAAGCGGTTCGCTCATCCAGCGTATGGATAGCCTTGAGGACGACGTTTATGGCACCATCACTTCGGATGCGATATTAAACCGTGTTGACAATATGTATGATTATCTGGAAGGCACCCCTAATAATGGTGAGGCTTCCTTTGCTACCAAGCTTAACGTGGTAGAATGGAAGATGGACGAAAGCATGTCCGGTGGTGCTGCGAAAAACCGCATTGAAGCAACCGAAAAGCTGCTTTACGGTCAAAGCCAGAGCGGCTCCTTGAGTGGCCGACTGGAAAATTTGCTGAAGCTGGCCTCTTATTCTGATGGCAAGGTTCCTGTACAGCAGGTAACGTTGCCTAAGGATTCTGTTTTCAAAATTACCTTTACCTCCGAGCTGAGCACGAAGATGAGCCGTCAGGGTGATGTTGTTAACTTTAAGGCTGCAGATAACCTGTACGTAAATGATGTTTTGGTGCTGCCTAAGGGAGCAACCGGCGTAGGCGAGGTAAAAAAAGTGGTGCAGCCCGGCATTTTTGGCAAGGACGGCCGTATTGATATCAATTTTACCTATATTTATGGTGTGGATGGCACCAAGATCCCCATTACTGTAGGTGAGTTGGCCAAGCAAAAAGCTGAAAGCATTGCCGGTGCAGCCGGTGCAGCTATTGGCGGCATGATTATCCTTGGCCCTGTTGGTCTTGTAGGTGGTGCTTTCGTAAAAGGCAACAGCGTTACCATTCCCGTAGGCTGTGAAACCTTTGTGCAGACTTCTGAGGACACCACGCTGCAGGGTGTAGTGTATCAGGAATAAAAAAGTGGAATAACAATGAAAAGCTTGCCTGTAAGGGTGAGCTTTTCTTTTTTTTATGATATAATGATATCTGGATTATTATGGATTTTTTCATCTAACATACAAAAGGAGTTTTCTTATGAACAAGACCTTTATCGCTACGGCCCTGGCCTTGGGCCTGTGTCTGCCGGCGTCGGCAGCGCAATATACCAATAGCGGCGATGCCCGCTATGATGCTCCCACCTTTGCTGACGAGGACAACGCTAAAGCAGTGAATAATGTTGTCCCCGAGCGTAAGACGCAAAAGCAGGTTGCTAAGGAGGCTTCGCAGGCTCTGCCCATCCATCTGACAGCAGACCATGCTGAATACGATAGCACCAGCGGTGATTTTCATGCCAGTGGCAACGTTGTGGTAACGCAGGGAACTGAAAAGCTGCTCACTACCTACGCTACAGGCAACATGAAGACTGGTGACATATGGTTGGAGCAGGGGGCAACTGTACAGCAGCCACAAAGTAATATGCATGGTAAGTGGGCGCATTACAACTTTAATACTAAGACCGGCGAAATTAAGGAGATTAGCGGTACCAGCGTCAAGGATATTTACGACGCGCCGCATGCCCAAATTTATCCGGATAAGATTGTAGTGGATGAAGGTGGCAGATTATCGCGCTGTCCTGCAGTTAAGCATCCGCCGTGTCTGTCCGTTACAGCCAAAACCTTTGAAATATATCCTAAGGAGAAAATGGTTGCCCACGATGTCAAGGTATTTATACGTGGTAAGCACGTTTATTCCCGCGATTTGTGGGTCAATACCTTTGATGATAGCGGTAAAACCAAAATTCTTCCGCGTATTGGCTTTGATGACAGCAAAAACGGTTCGTATATTAAGCTAGAGGTGGAGCAGCCAATCACCGAAAAAACTAACGTTGAGCTTGATATACCATACTATTCTAAAGCAGGCTTCAAACCTTATTATGCAATCAAGCACAATGAACGTAACTTTAATATTTCTTATTCCTATGGCTGGGATGAGGATGATGATGAATGGTACAAAAAGTCGAATAACTGGCACTTTGAGTACAAAAATCATCACATTATGAAGGGGTTGCCGCTGAGCTATTCCGGCTATTTTGAATATGGCCTCTGGGCAAAGGAAAATACCGGACGCAAGAGCTGGCATAAGGAATATGCTGTTTATTTGAATCATGATCCTATTTATCTGTTTAACTCCAAGAACACAGTATTGGATCTCACAGTGGGTAAAAAGTGGGTTCATGAAAGCTATACAGGTGAAACTAAATCCACCGATATGTATTATGCAACGCTGGGGCAGCGCATCTCGCCTAAATGGCGCACCTGGGTTGGTTACTACCGCGAGGATCTCACCAGCAGCCTGTTTGATATTGGTCAGCCGGATATGGCGCAGGAGCTGCGTAATGGCTTGTCCTTCAGTCCGGATGATAAGAATACGTTTACCTTTATCAACCGTTTTGACTTGGAAAAGGGTAGTGAATACGAGCGCGACTACCGTTGGCTGCACAAGTTCTGCTGCTGGGCTCTGGAGTTGACCTATCAGGATAAGCAATACAAGGATGACCATAGCTTTAAGATTCATTATTATTTCTATAACTTATAATAACGAGGACAATTATGCAGAAAATTATTAAGCAAAGGTTTTTGGACCACTTAGAGGTGGCCAATGCCGTTATGAACA
>CAVAHH010000245.1:0-3267 GCA_963588395.1 bacterium | reverse complement strand
CCTGTAAGAAGCCTGAAGCCGCAGTGCTTTACTGATCTGCATTTTACCTATGCTGCAGAAAAGAACCAAAAGGCCTTTTTGCACATCAACAATATCTTTGACCGTTTAGACATTACGTCCAATAGTACCTCTAATTTCTACTCTCTTGGCCGCAACTTTATGGTTGGCTATGAATATAGCTTTTAAGTAAGGCAATAGTTATCCTGGCGGCGCTTGGCGCCGCCTCTTTTGCAATTTTTGGAGGTGTGAAATATGAAAAAGCTTTCTCTAATCATCTGCCTGCTCCTTTGCGGTTTATTTGTCGTTGGCGGTACGGCCAGTGCCGCTCCTAAAAAGGCTATGGATAAGGACAAGGCAGTTAACGGACTGCACGACAGCTTTTTGTTTGACAAGGCAGATATCGGCGCATTGTTTGACAGCGGCATCAGCTACATGGAGCTGAAAAAGCTGTGCCCGCATGCCTACGCTGCCAAAAAACCGTTGACGGATGTAGCGCAGCTGCGTGATAAGTACGTGTGGACACGCGTTGATTATCTGCTGGGACTGACGCCCGAAAAGCTTGCCCGTGCCGAGCGTGAATACAAGATTGACCGCCTGCATAGGCTCTTTGGCCTGGATAAGAAGCTGGTTGCTAAATATATGCAGCTGGGATATGCTTCGCATCAGGTGAAGCGTGCTATGTTCCTTGCTCGTCACTGCGATAAAAGCGTGGAGAAACTGCTGGCCATGAAGACCAGACAGCAAAAGTGGGGCGACATCTGTGAACAGCTGGGACTGCCGCGTGATGCCTGCATGAAGTAATAACTGTATTATTATACGATATTTTCACTCGCCATAATAGCCAGGGCTGTAGCAATAAGCTGCGAAGCCTTGGCTATATTTGTTTATCTTTAGCTAAAGTATACAATATCTGACGCAGTCAAACCCCTTGCAATCATAAACAAAACCTAGTAAACTACTGAGTAAGCAGGTGAATACCTGGGCGCTTGTAGATACATAAAAAGCGTCAGATACTTTGAGGGGGCTTGAGATTATGAAAAAGTTAGGCTTAGTTGGCGGCACCGGTCCGGAATCTACCCTGGTGTATTATCACGACCTTGTTTAC
Organism: bacterium; assembly: GCA_963588395.1. Classification (GTDB taxonomy): domain Bacteria; phylum Bacillota; class Negativicutes; order Acidaminococcales; family Acidaminococcaceae; genus Phascolarctobacterium_A. The sequence goes on along the minus strand of CAVAHH010000245.1, from coordinate 2,162 downwards.
GGCGTGCAGCAATGCCTTGGCAGGCAGTGCTTTCCGCCTATGAGCATTGAAAGCGTAGATGTTTATCGTGCACTGGATATGTGCGCCAAAAAGCAGGATGACGAATATGTGGAGTATTTTAGTGCGGCTATTGCCAATTTGGCGGCGGCAGGTGCACAGTTCGCCGCCATTTCGGCCAACACGCCGCATATGGTTTTTGACGCAATCCAAAAGCGTTCGCCGTTGCCGCTGGTGAGCATTGTGGAAGCCGCAGTGGAGGCAGCTGCTAGGCGTGGCTATAAGCGCCTGGGGCTTTTGGGGACGCTGTACACCATGCAGGCTAGCTTTTACGTAGATGCCTTTGCGGCACATGGCATGACGTTGCTGCGTCCTACAGAAGCAGAAATGGCATGGCTAGGCGGCAAGATCAGCGAGGAGCTGGAGCAGGGAGTGAAGAATGTTGCGACACTGGCGCGGCTGCAGCAGATAATAAGCAGGATGCAGCAGGAGGCTGGCATAGAAGCCGTGGTTTTGGGCTGTACGGAGCTGCCGTTGCTGTTAAACGATAGTGTCAGTCCGGTTCCCTGCCTGGATACGATGCAGGTGCATATAAAGAAGCTGGTGGAGCTGATTGTGGCAGATGAGCTGCAAGACGCGAACGTAAAGTAAATTTTACACAAATTTATCCGTAAGAAGTGCCATATAGCCCAAAATTTATTTTGCAAGCGCCTTGGATTGTGGTACAATACTGTTAATATCTTTTTTACGGAGGTGAAGCTGCAGCCTTTGCCGGTAGGCGAGGTGGGCAGATATTTTTGGATTATCTCATTGTTTTGTTCAATGTTGTAGCAATATTATTTTTGGTAGCTTTGAACGGTTTTTTTGTTGCTTCGGAGTTTTCTATCGTTAAGGTGCGGCCATCGCGGCTTGACGCACTGCTCAAGGAGGGTAACAAGAAGGCTGAAAATGCCAAGCTGGTGACAGAGCACTTGGATGCCTTTTTGTCGGTTACGCAACTGGGCATAACGATTGCGTCCTTGGGCCTTGGCTGGATTGGCGAGCCTACTGTGGCGAAAATTTTGCATCCTGTATTTGCTTTGGTGCATTTGCCGGCAAATATTGAACATACAATTTCCTTTGTTTTGGGCTTTAGCGTGATTACGGCTTTGCACATTGTTCTGGGCGAGCTGGTGCCTAAGTCGCTTTCTATCCAAAAGACAGAGCAGATAGTGCTTTTTGTTTCGGGCCCGCTTATTATGTTTGATAAGCTGATGTATCCGGCTGTTTGGTTTTTGAACCATGTGGCCAATTGGACGCTGCACTGCTTTGGCGTGGAGGCTGCCAGCGAGGCGGAGGAGGCGCACAACGAGGACGAAATCCGTATTTTGATGGAAGAAAGTCACAAGCATGGCTATATTGATAAAACCGAGCTGACCTATCTGGATAACGTTTTTGACTTTTCGGATAAGCGCGCCAGCGATGTCATGGTACCGCGTACGGATATGATCTGCCTGTATCTGGAGGATTCCTGGGAGGATAATATCAAAACGGCATTAGATGAGCGCATGACACGTTATCCTATCTGCGACGAGGATAAGGATCATATTATCGGCTTTTTGCATATCAAGGATTTGCTGCGCTGCCTTAGCGCCGGCGAACGCCCGAGCTTACGCAGCATGGCGCGCGAGGTGCTGCTGGTGCCCGAAACGTTGCCTATAAGTAAGCTTTTGCGTATGCTGCAGAAGCGCCGCAGTCAGCTGGCAGTTTTGGTTGACGAATATGGCGGTACTGCAGGTATGGTTACTGTCGAGGATATTCTGGAGGAAATCGTCGGTGAAATTCAGGATGAATTTGACGAGGAGCGCCCCGAAATTGAAGAAAAGGGCGACAAATGCTATTCTGTGGATGGCAAGATGCTCTTAGACGAGATCAACGATGTGTTTGAGCTGGAGCTGGACACCGAAAACTGTGATACCATCGGCGGTTGGGTTTATGCCCAGATAGACTATCCGCCTAAGGTAGGGCAGAAGCTGCAGACGCCAGCTGCTGTTTTTACGGTAGAAGAAATTGACAAGATGCGCATTGTGCGCGTGGGCATCCAACTGCTGCACGAATCACCTAAGGTGCATGAGGAGCTGCAGGAGGAATACCTGGAGGATGTAAAATAAGTATTAGGCCGGTGC
>CAVAHH010000244.1:0-3331 GCA_963588395.1 bacterium | reverse complement strand
GAAAGTACTTGGCTGGAAGCGGCCTGGGAGGATAGATAGCTGCCGGTTAGAAAAACGACATGTCATATGACATGTCGTTTTCTTTTACCGTCAGCCATCTATCTATCCAAATCTATCCATTCTTCTTGCCTTATTCCCATAAACTATGGTATAATTTTTTCGGACTTTTTAGAAAAAATGTGGAGTGGTTTGTATATGAGAAAAAATAACTATCTTTTCCTGGCCATAACCTTAGTACTTATGGCAGTGCTTTTTTATGTTAACGGGTTAAGTCCTGAGGCTATTGATCCCAAGATCTACCATCCGGCGGTGTATTCAACAATAGGAGCCTTGCTGCCGCCGGTTATCGCAATAGCCTTGGCGTTAATAACCAAAGAGGTATATTCTTCCTTATTCGTTGGTATAGCTATTGGTGCACTGTTATATGCTGATGGTAATCTGGAGCTTGCGCTCAACACCATGCTGTTTAATGAGGATGGTGGTATGATCACTAAGCTGGCAGATAGCTGGAACGTTGGCATCATAGTATTTTTGGTTATCTTAGGTATTATGGTAGCCTTAATGAATAAGGTAGGCGGTAGTGCTGCCTTTGGCCAATGGGCTTCGCAAAATATTAAAACACGTGTGGGAGCACAGCTGGCTACTATCGCCTTAGGTATATTGATTTTTGTTGACGATTACTTTAACTGCTTGACTGTGGGCTCTGTTATGCGTCCTGTTACTGACCGGCATCAGGTAAGCCGTGCTAAGCTGGCATACCTTATTGATGCGACGGCAGCACCTGTTTGTATCATCGCTCCTGTTTCCAGCTGGGCTGCGGCCGTAACCTCCTCTGTGCCCAAGGGTACAGACATCAATGGCTTTAGTATGTTTTTACAGACGATTCCCTATAATTTCTATGCCTGGACTACGCTCCTCATGATGGTACTGCTTACGGTAATGAAGTTTGACTTTGGCAGTATGAAGCAGCACGAGGACAATGCACTCAGGGGCGATTTATTTACTACTGCTGTGCGTCCTTATGGCGATGACGAGGAAGATACAGACAAGCCTAATGGCGCTGTAGTCGATTTGGTGTTGCCGGTTATGGTGCTCATAATTTGCTGTATTATCGGTATGATTTACACTGGTGGTTATTTTGCAGGAACAAGCTTTGTAGACGCCTTTGCAGGTGCTAATGCCTCTAAAGGCTTGGTTTTTGGTAGCATGGTAACACTGTTTTTTACCTTTTGCTTTTATATGTTTCGTAGCGTTATGACCTTCAAGGACTTTACTGAATGTATTCCTGTTGGCTTTAGGGCGATGGTGGCACCAATTATGATCTTGACTATGGCCTGGACCTTGTCGGGTATGACAGGCCTTTTGGGAGCTAAATTTTATGTACATGATTTAGTTGCCGACTCTGCAGGTATTCTAAAGATGTTTCTGCCTGCTATCGTCTTTGTGGTGGCTATGTTCCTAGCGTTTTCGACTGGTACCAGCTGGGGCACATTCGCTATTTTGATACCTGTTGTGTGCAATGTTTTTGGCAGTGGTGATACCTATGAGATGCTGGTAATTTCCATTGCTGCCTGCCTCAGCGGTGCTGTATGTGGCGATCATTGCTCACCTATCAGCGATACCACTATTATGGCGTCTGCTGGCGCGCATGCTGACCACGTTAATCATGTGTCTACCCAACTGCCATATGCTATGACTGCGGCGGCCGTATCTATTGCCGGTTATGTGCTGGCAGGTGCTATTGCCTATGTGACCGAAAGCTCTTTGGCGCTTGTGGCGTTGCCGGTTACGTTGGTAATGTTATTTGTGGCGCTGCTGGTACTGCGCTCGAGAGTGCGTAGAGAAAACTAAATAGCTTTATTTGAGGCTGGTGCGAATTGTGTGCCAGCCTTTTATTATTAGAGATGCTTTTTCACTCTAGGAAATAAGCTAATAAAAATGTTATAATATAATTATAGTATAGATGATTTTTTAGAGGGAGAGATTACTATGCCACTAGTTCAGGCCAAATGTACCAATTGTGGAGCTTCCCTGCTTGTAGACAATGCCAAGGAGGCTGCAATTTGCCAATATTGCGGGGCGGCTTACGTTGTGGAGCAGGCGATCAATAATTTTGTGACGATGAAGGACCCGGCGGCGTTGCATGCCTTGGGAGATGAAGCTGTTGCTGAGTGTGACTATGAAACCGCCGAAAAGTATTATACTGAACTGTACACGCAAAATAGCAGAGATCTGAGTGCCAATGCCAAAAGATTGTTAGTACATTCTGTGAATGTTCTACATAGTGCTTCTCCCAATGGTTTGTACCAGGATGGCGTGAAGTGGTATAGCAATAGCATGCAGGCATTACTGAAATATTTTCAAAGCAATGACATTGTACCTGATAGGGATATAATTTTACTCTTGCGCTTGTTATATATGGTAAATTTTGTTACCAGGAGTGGCTTTAGAGTATTTAATATTCATCATGTGGATGACCTGCAGGGCAGGTTTTTGCAGGTGTTGCTGTTTGCGGAGACCGCCAAGGCACATGTAGAAATACTAAACTGTTGTATAGAACGAAAGAGGAATATAGATTGCTCGGAAAAAGCGCAACTAGTTGAGAAGTCCTATGCGATGATACATAGGACAATTGATGGCAAGAAGGATGAAATTTTGGCTTGCACCAGTGTAGTAGATTGGAACCGAATTTGTGAGCTGGAAGCTTTTTTTGCCGGCTCTTTACCATCTGAATATTTAAAGTTAGCCAGTAAGCCAACAATACCCACGGATAGCTCTGTTCAGGCGATGGCGGATGCTTCCGGCAAAAAAACTGTCGATATCAAGAAGTGGAAGAAATTGATTTTAACCTTGATTATTACAGTTGCAATTTTTGCCTTTATTTCTGATAGCTATGTCATTTTCTTCTTAATGTTGGCTGGCTTCCTCTCTGTGTGCTTTTCTAACTAAAAAACAGTAAAGAGAGAATATATTTAAAGCATTAAGCTAGATGCTGGCGTGCAGTTGTGCGCCAGCAGTTTGGCAGGCTATAATCGGGGAGGAAATATGCAGGATATTATAGAACTATCAGATCACTTTGACTATAAGCGACTTCTGCGCTTCATATTACCATCTATTCTGATGATGATTCTTACATCCATCTATGGCGTGGTGGATGGCTTTTTTGTTTCTAACTTTGTGGGCAAAACTGCCTTTGCTGCCGTAAATTTTATCATGCCGTTTTTGATGGTGGTGGGTGCCATGGGGTTTATGCTGGGTACAGGCGGCAGTGCGCTAATTGCCAAGACCTTGGGCGAGGGAAATCAGTGTAAGGCACAGAAAATATTTTCTC
>CAVAHH010000243.1:0-3346 GCA_963588395.1 bacterium | reverse complement strand
GCGCAAGGGCAAGAAGGTTGCCGTTGTCGGCAGTGGCCCCAGCGGCCTCACCTGCGCCGGCGACCTGGCCAAGCTGGGCTATGACGTTACTATGTTCGAGGCTCTGCATGCAGCAGGCGGCGTTCTGATGTATGGCATTCCGCAGTTCCGTCTTCCTAAGGAAATTGTGCAGCACGAAATTGCTGCCCTCAAGGACATGGGCGTTAAAATCGTAGTAGATGCCGTTATCGGTCGCACCTTCACTATCAAGGAGCTGATGGAGGAGGAGGGCTTCAGTGCTGTCTATGTTGGCACTGGTGCAGGTTTGCCGCACTTTATGCATATCGACGGCGAAAACTTGAACGGCGTATATTCCGCTAACGAGTTTTTGACCCGCGTCAACCTGATGAAGGCCTATGAATTCCCCAACTACGCAACTCCTGTATATGTAGGCAAAAAGGCTGCCATCGTAGGCGCAGGCAACGTTGCTATGGATGCAGCACGTACTGCCAAGCGCTTGGGTGCTGAGCAGGTTTATATCGTTTACCGCCGCAGCGAGGAGGAAATGCCTGCCCGCAAGGAGGAAATCGGCCATGCTAAGGAGGAGGGCATTGAGCTGCGTCTTTTAAACAACCCTGTTGCTATCATGGGCGACGAAAAGGGCTGGGTTAATGGCCTCAAATGCGTCAAGATGGAGCTTGGCGAGGCAGATGCCAGCGGCCGCCGCAGTCCTGTACCTATCGCAGGCAGCGAATACGTTCTGGATGTGGACATGGTGGTTATGGCCATCGGCCAAGGTCCTAACCCGCTCATCAAGCAGACCACGCCTGATCTGGAGGTCAACAAGCGCGGCAACATTGTGGCGGACGAAGTAGGTGCAACGTCCATCCCCGGTGTTTTTGCCGGCGGCGATATTGTAACCGGTGCTGCCACCGTTATCAGCGCTATGGGCGCAGGTAAGAAGGCTGCTGCTGCTATTGACGAATATCTGAGCAAATAAATAGAAGTCTTTCTGTTATGGCTGCCGTACTAAAAAATGCGGCAGCCTTTTTCTGCTTTCGCCTGATTAGTTTGTCTATTGCCCGTAAAAATGGTAAAATATAGGCATATGTAATTTATATTATTAACAAAAGTGAGGGGTTCATCATGGAAATAAAAAAGGTGGCGCTGCTTGGCGCCGGTGCTGTAGGCTCATATGTCATTTGGGGACTGTGCGGACTGGAGGGCGTAAGGCTGGGCCTTGTTGCCGAGGGTGCGCGTGCGGAGCGTTTGGCGCGTAATGGCTGCAAAATTAACGGACAGATTTTTCGTCCCGAGGTGTGGACGCCCGAGGAGGCGCAGGGCGCGGATTTGCTAGTTGTGGCGCTCAAATACGGTGCTCTGCCCGGCGCACTGTCTGCGATAAAAACAGCTGCAGATACGCATACCACGGTTATGAGCCTGATGAACGGCGTAGACAGCGAGGAAATCATTGCTACGCAGGTGGATAAAAGCCAGATTATCTATTCTCTGATTAAGGTTGCTTCGCATGGCGAGGACGGCGGTTACGTTTTTGACCCCGAAGCGACGATAGGCATAATTTTTGGCGAGGCACGACCGCCGTATGACAGCGAACGTATCCAAGCGGTTGACGCGTTGTTTAAGCAATCAGGTCTGCACGCACGCTCCTCGGAGTGCATCCGTGAGGAGATATGGAGCAAGTTTCGCCTGAACGTGTGCAACAATCTGCCGCAGGCCATTTTGGGCGCAGGCATCGGCTGCTACCGTGACAGCGTGCATATGCAGGCTATTCAACAGGGTCTGCGCCGTGAACTGGAGGCCATCGCCGCTGCCAAGGGCATAGATATGTCCAAGGTGCCCGCATCCAGCAAGCATGGTAGCATGGCGCCGCCGAGTGCTCGCTACAGCACGCTGCAGGATTTGGACGCTAAGCGTCACACTGAGATTGACATGTTTGCGCTCGCATTGATGAAGATGGGTGTGGAGCTGGGTATTCCTACGCCATACTGTGAGTATACCTATCATATGATTAAGGCCATAGAGGAAAAGAACGACGGCCTTTTTGACTACGAGGGCAGGGAGGATGAACGCACCTGCTCTAGATAAGGGAGAAGTGATATTATGAAAAACCTTTTGACAATTGCTGGCAGTGATTCTAGCGGCGGCGCAGGTATCCAGGCTGATTTAAAGACCTTTGCCGCGCATGGTACCTTTGGCATGAGCGTAATTACGGCAGTGACGGCACAAAACACCTGTGGTGTGACGCGTGTGCAGGATATAGATTGCGACGTGGTCAAGGCGCAGATTGAAGCAGTTTTTGATGATATCCGCGTGGATGCGGTCAAGATCGGCATGGTGTCGCGTCCGGAAATTATAAAAACTATTGCTGTCTGCCTGCGCCATTATGCGCCCAAAATCATTGTGGTGGATCCCGTGATGATTTCTAAGAGCGGTTATCCGCTTTTGGCACCCGAGGCCTGCACTACGCTGATCAGCGAGCTACTGCCCTTGGCAACGCTGGTGACGCCCAACCTACCGGAGGCAGAGGCGATTACGGGCTGCAAGGTAACGCAAAAGAGCGAGATGTGCGCTGTAGCACAAAAAATTATTGCTTTGGGCGCTAAGGCTGTATTGGTAAAGGGTGGTCATTTGGCCGATACCGCGGACGATTTGCTGTTTGACGGCAGCGAGGAGACCTGGTTTACAGGCAAACGCATAGACACTAAGAACACGCATGGTACAGGCTGCACGCTTTCTAGCAGTCTGGCGGCCAACCTGGCCAAGGGGCTGGCACTTAAGGACGCCGTGTGCGCCTCTAAGGACTACGTGACGCTGGCCATCGAGTATGGCATTGCCCTGGGTAGCGGTTGCGGACCTACGCATCATTTTGTTGATTTATATAGAAAGGCTGGTATGTTAGACTAATGGATTTGACGATTAAGATTGGTGAGCTGGTGGACAAGCTGCGCAAGCAAAGGCCTGTTATCCACCATATTACAAATTACGTTACTGCCGAAAGCTGTGCGGATGTGGCGCTGGCAGCAGGAGCTTCGCCGGTGATGGCCGATGAGCCTGAGGAGGTGGAGCAGATTACCGCTGGTGCGGATGCTTTGGTTTTGAATTTGGGCACGATGAGCTTTAATAAGCAGATTGCTATGGAGCGTGCGGCCCGTGAGGCCAAGGACAAGGGGATCCCTGTAATTTTGGACCCCGTGGGCGTGATGGCGAGCAACATGCGCCTGGATTTTGCCTTGCGGCTTTTGGCTGAAAGGCTCATCGACATTGTGCGCGGCAACTATAGCGAATGCAGCGCGTTGCTTTCGGGCGCGGCTGCAGGACGTGGCGTGGACAGCAACGCCCCTAAGGG
>CAVAHH010000242.1:0-3346 GCA_963588395.1 bacterium | reverse complement strand
GTTATCCTTGAGCACAATGCTGCAGCTGTGGATTTTTTGCATGTAGCTACGGTCAAGCGCGTCTGCCAGGCGTACAATGGCTGCCAGCTTGGCAACCACAGGCACCAACTCCCTTGGCACCTGCGGCGCTTTGGTATTGGTCTTGTCAAATAGTCTGTTAGCATGATAATACGACGCCAGTGCTACAATCTGCTTGTCTGTTTCGCTAAGGCCGATGATGTCTGTCGACATAATCAGCTGATAAGTATAAATCGAATGACTGCGCATGCAGATATACTTGCCTATATCATGCAAAATGCAGGCGGCACGCAAAAGCAGCCGCTCGCGCTCACCCATGCCGTAGCTAGCAGCAATCTTATCAAAAATAATCAGCGACAGGCGCTCCACCTGCTGCGCATGCTTTTTATCGTAAAGATAACGGCTGCCAATCGTGTGGAAAATGCTGATGAGCTCCTGCTCCCATTCCTTGCGCATCCCAGCGTTAGTCTTTTTGCCGATATGCAAAAGCTGCATACCGTCAATAAAGCGGTCCGCCGTAATGATAATCTCCTGCGCCGGGATTAGATGCAGTAGCTGCTCGTACAAAAGCACTGTAGGCAGCACCAGCTCCGCCACGCTTTCTGGTATCTTATATGCTTGGATAAGCTGCGGCAGGTTCATCTGGCGCATCTTATCAAAAAAGGCGTGGAAATCTGCCGCCTTGATGCGGTGCACCATCTGCCCCTCGTCCAGTCCCAGCATCCGCAAAAGCAGCTCGGTTTCTGTGCCCGAAAGCACAAGGTACTGCACGCTGTTGTCTCCCAGCTCACGCCTTACCGGGCTGATGGTGCTGCTTAAAAATTCGGTCAGTGCCTTGTTAAAATGCATGCTCTCACGGCGGTTGCGTTCAAAGCTTTCCTTGATACGGATAATACCGATGTGGAAATTTTCCTGGTAGCAGATTTTATCGTCCCGCACCAGCGTCACGCCCAGACCGCCGGAGGAAATATCCATCAGCAGCATGCCCTCGCGCTCGGTAGAAATCTTTTCGGCCTTCAGCGTGTGGCGGATAGCGACGAATTTAGTATAAATTTCCTTAGGCATATCCACAACGTCAACAATCAGGCCTGTCTTGTTGTAAATCTGATCCAGCAAAAAAATCTGGTTGCTGGCCTCGCGCACGGCAGTGGTTGCCTGCATAACGTATTCCTCTACGCCGTATTCCTCCATCAGACGCTTAAAGCCTGTCAGGATTTCGCAGATTTCGGAAACAAGCTCAAAGGGAATAATTTTATTTTTAAAGGTTGCCTCACCCAAGCGGATGCGTCGGTTGCAGAGCTCGATAATCTTATACTTATCGGTATTGCGATACTCCGTAATCTGCATGCTTATCATCTCAGAGCCAAGATGGATGGCGGCAAAGGTTGTATAGTTTTTACGCTTCATTAAAGCAAGCCTCCAAAACATAGTATTACGTATAATATTCTGTTCAAGAGAAAAAAATCCTGCGAAGCACAGGGAATTATACACTAATTTAACAATTTAACAATAAATTTACGCGGCCTCGCAGGATTTTTTTCAGTTATGAGTAATATATAAGTATTATGAGGTTCAAGAAGCTTAGAATTTAGAATAGTATATATCCGTAAGCAGAACGGATTGAGATATTTTGAGGAGAAAAGAAAATGCAACGAATAGCAATCATCGACATAGGCTCCAACTCAGCCCGCCTGGTCATCAGCCATATCTACAAGAATGGTGCCTATAACATGGTATATAACCAAAAGGAGGCACTGCGCCTGAGCCAGAAGGTGGACGAGAAAAACATGCTTACAGACGAAGCCTTTAGCAGCACCATAGAAACCATGAAAAGCTTTGCCTATATGTGCAAAATCTACCATGCAGATAAAACCATCGCCGTGGCCACTGCCGCCATCCGTAATTCGGCCAATGGCGGCGAGCTTGTAGCCCGCGTCGCTGCCGAAACCGGCATCCAACTGCACATCATTTCGGGCAATACCGAAGCCTACATCAGCTACCTTGGCGTAATCAACACCCTAAGCGTCAAGGACGGCATCATCTTCGACCTGGGCGGTGGCAGCACCGAGCTGATTTTGTTCAAGAACCGCAAGATTTTAGAAAGCGTTTCCCTGCCCGTAGGCGCGGTCAACACCACAGCCATGTTCAACACACGCAACGTTATGCCACCCAATGTCTTTAGCGACGTCAGCTTTTTTATCATGAGCCGCCTGGAGCAATATCCATGGGTAAAGCAAAGCGGCCTGCCGCTCATCGGCGTTGGCGGCACCGCGCGTACAGTGGCCAAAATCATCCAGCGTGCCAAAAAGTACCCTGCGACCAAAATCCACAACTATTCCTACACCACGCAAACCTACCGCACATTTTTCAGCAAGCTACGTAGCACCAATTTAGAGCAGCGTAAAAAAATCTCCGGCCTTAGCAGTGAGCGTAGCGATATTATCCTGGCAGGTGCCAGCATTATCAGCTGCCTGTTAGAAGCAACAGGTGCCAAAAAGCTTGTCACCTCCGGCTGCGGCCTGCGCGAGGGACTGTTCTTTGACTATTATTCCAAGGCCAACAATGTGCCGCTCATCGCCAAGGATATTTTGGCGCAAAGCCGTGAAAACATGCTTAACCTCTACGAAAAGACCGATACAGGGCACGCCCGCCACATCACGCACCTGGCGCTGTCGATGTTTGACGGCTGGAGCGAGCTGCACGGCCTGCGCAAGAACTACCGCCGCCTGCTGGAAACAGCTGCACTTTTACATGATATCGGCATCACCATCAACTTTTACAGCCACGCGCGTCACAGTGCCTATATGATCCAAAACGCCAAGCTTTTTGGTCTGACGCATAAGGAGCAGATCATTACCGCCGCCATCGCCGGCTGGCACAACGGCGTTTCTAAAAACTACTTCAAGGACCGCTTTTATAAGGAAATGCTCAACGAAGCCAACTGGAAAGTCATCAACAAGCTGGCGTTGCTTTTGGCACTAGCCGAAAGCCTGGATTACACCGAAACGACGCAAATTCACGTCATCGAGCCGGGAGTCAACAAAAAGGCTGCCACGCTCAAGCTGTATGCGCAGGGCATCCCCAGCATCGAAATGCATCAGATCAAGGAGCACCTGCCCTGGTTTAAAAAGACCTTTGGAGTAGAGCTAAAGGTGCAGCTGGCAACGGCAAAGTAAGAAAAGAGAATAGGGAATAGCTAAAAGGCTGGTTTTTGGTAAAACCAGCCTTTTTGTGTGTAGAAGTTTGGGAAATGATTGTCCTAAAAGTCTAAAACTTCATCCACCTAAAAACTCTGTAAACAGCCTTAATGCAAGACACATCAATAGGA
>CAVAHH010000241.1:0-3375 GCA_963588395.1 bacterium | reverse complement strand
TAATGCTGCAGGACTTAAGACAGAAGAGGAAATTGTTAAAGCACTGTTATATGGCTATAGCATGATTGGCTTTGATTGCAGTGATAAAATCAATCTGGAGATCGAAAAGCTGTCGGATGAAGCCGTGGACAAGCGCTTTGAGCAGTTTAACGATACTTTCCGTGCCGCAGTGCATGCGTCGTATCTGAATGCGGAATTTAAGGCCGGCAGCAGCAAAATCACCTTTAGCGAAAACGAGCTGCATCGTATTGTGCTGGAATATGGCGAGGCCATTATGCATATCCAGTTTATCTATAATTCCTATCTCAAAAATACTCCCTGGGATATTGATTTTGAACTGGCATTATCCAAGCCTGGTAAGGTGCTTACGCCTCAGGAGCATTATCTTATTGCTAACGAGCTGCAGCGTAATGGCATCAAGCTGAGCGCAATTTGCTTAGATGGCTTAAAGGATGGCAGGACGCTGAGTGAAAATTTACAGCTGCACTGTGAGATTGCTGATACCTTTGGTTATCGTCTGAGCTTTGCTAATGCGGATATAGTGCTGACAGATCCGGGCCTGGCGATGAAGTATTTAAAGGGTAAGGTGCATTTTAAGCTAAACAACGTATTGTGGTTGAGCGCTGTGCGACTGGCTGCAGCGCAGGATGCACAGCTTTATGATAAGCTGTGTGCACTAGCAGGCACAGACGGCAGTGATGAAGGCTTGCTGGCTGCCAGCTATAAAACAGCGTTGAATCCTAAAGCAGAAGGCAATGTGGTAGCAGAAATGAAGGCCTTGGTAGCTGAGCACAAGCAAGAGTATGTACAGCAGGTGTTAAGCAAAGTAGAAAAGTTTATTAAACAGCTTTAATAAACTTTGTCTAGCTCCTGGTGACGCAAAATTTTCTTTTACTCCAAAAGTACGCGTACTGCGCACAAATTCCATGAAATGTGTTTTATAAATAACTAAAACGGTATTTCAAAAAGATTTTGCGAAAAGTAGTTGACAAAGCTGTAAAAAGAGTGTATAGTATCAGTAATTTCAAATTGATTTATAAAGGTTATGATTGGGACTAAAGATAAGCGCAGAGTTTTAGAGAGCCGGTGTTTGGTGCAAACTGGTACGAAGCCTTGTTGATTAAATCACCCATGAACTCGTCAGCGAAAGCAGTGCAAGTAGACTGATGCGCAACGGATGCGTTATTTCCGAGCCGGTTGATGGACTGGTGCATGAGTAATAAATTAGGGTGGTACCGCGTATTATACGCCCCTGCATATATGTGCAGGGGCGTTTTTGTTATACTACTCCCGAAAAGTCCATCAAAATCTAACGTATACATAGTAATTTAGGTGTTCTTGATTGGAGGAATTAACATGTTTGAAAAAGTACTGGTAACTGGTCATAATGATGAAACTTTTCTGCCGCGTGTTTTGTGTGTACTGTCCAAGCAGGGGGCAAGGGTGCGTTCCTTGCGCATGGATGCTGAGGCAGACAGGGTGAAGTTGGAAATTCAGCTGGCAAATGTGGCTGCCGCTCAGGTAGCCAAGCTTTTGGAAAAACAGGTCGCAGTAACATCTGTGGCAACTATGGCGTAAGGGGGATTTGTTGATGAAGCTGAAGGGCTCGGAGGCTATAGTTAAGGTACTTTTGGAGCAGGGAACAGACACTGTATTTGGTTATCCCGGCGGTGCGGTTATCCCGCTTTATGACGCATTATATAAGGCGCCACTCAAAAACGTGCTCACGGCGCACGAGCAGGGAGCTATCCATGCAGCTGACGGCTATGCACGTGCCAGCGGTAAAACCGGTGTCTGCATTGCTACATCAGGACCTGGTGCTACCAACATTGTTACGGGTCTGGCAACAGCGTACCTGGATTCCATTCCGTTGGTGGCGATTACAGGCCAGGTTGGCGTGAGCATGCTGGGACGCGATTCCTTCCAGGAGATCGATATAGTAGGCGTGACGATGCCGATTACTAAATATAATATGCTGGTGCGCAGTAAGGAAGAGCTGCTGCCGGCATTGCGCAGAGCCTTTGCACTGGCCCGCGAGGGACGACCAGGACCTGTGCTGGTGGATGTTCCTAGCAGCGTGCAGGTGGAGGAGCTGGAATGGACAGAGCCGGAGCCGCTTGCTCCTAAGAAGCCCTTGCCCAAGGCAACAGCCGAACAGCTGGAGCAGGCAGCAGCAATCCTTAACAAGGCGCAGAGGCCTGTGCTCCTAGTGGGCGGTGGCGCAGTAAACAGCGGCGCGCAGGCTGAGCTCTTAGAGCTGGCGCATAAGGCAGATTTGCCTGTTGTTAATACGTTGATGGCTGTTGGCGTATATCCGGAGTCGGACGAGCGTTCCTTGGGACTTACAGGCATGCACGGGCATATTGCTTCGAATATGGCAGTATCGCATGCAGATGTGCTGGTGGTTGCAGGTAGCCGCTTCAGCGACCGTGTGACAGGTGACCGCAACCGTTATGTAGGGCAGAAGAAAATTATCCAGCTGGATATTGACCCGTCAGAGGTTGACAAAAACGTAGCTGTAGGCATCCCTGTAATGGGTGATGTTAAAGAAACGCTACAAAGCCTGCTGCCGCTGGTGCAGATTGGCGACCATGGTGGCTGGTGGCAGCAAATACGTGCCTGGGATGCTAAGGAGGACCGCAGCCTGCTGGAGGGTAAGCGACTGACTGCTCCCTGGCTGATGCAGGAGCTGAGCCACAGCTTTGCAGGTGAAAACCCTGTGTATGTTACTGACGTTGGCCAAAATCAGATGTGGGCAGCGCAGCACCTGGTTGTTGATAAGCCGCGTCATCATTTGACAAGCGGTGGCTGTGGCACCATGGGTTTTGGCCTTCCTGGCGCCTTGGGTGCAGCCTTTGCTGTAGATGCCGGCACGCAGGTTGTGCATATCTGCGGCGACGGTGGCTTTAAGATGACTGGCATGGAGCTGTATACAGCGGCGCGTGAGGGAAAAAACCTCATCAGCATAGTTATCAATAACAGCTGTCTAGGCATGGTGCGTCAATGGCAGCAGCTGTTTTACGGCAAGCGCTATTCATCCACTATTTTGACAGAATTTGACTTTATCGGCTTTGCCCACTCCTGTGGTGCTGGTGGCAGACGGGCAGCAACCTGTGCAGAATTCAAAGAAGCGCTGACGCAGGCACGTAAGGCCAATAAGCCCTTCGTCATTGAAGCGATTGTAGAGCAAGGTGACCTGGTTGAGCCTATGGTAGCGGCAGGTGCTGCTGTAGATGACTTTGTAAAAGTAGAGCATTAAAAGGAACGCGCACAAAACGCGGCCATAGAATAAGGGAAATATTTTAATTTAAATATTTATAAATAAAAAAACAAGCAAAGAAAGAGGTATGAAAAAATGGTACAAATGTATTATGA
>CAVAHH010000240.1:0-3382 GCA_963588395.1 bacterium | reverse complement strand
TCATCAGGCTATGGTTTTTGCGTACGGTTTCCATAGCTGCTACACCAGGCAGCACAGCCTTACGTCCGCCGCCAAAGCCGCTAAAGAAATGATACACAACGGTGCCAGTTAAAATAACCAGGTCTGCATCACAAACATGCTTATTAATCCACACCGGAGTACCAAAGGACGTATCACCAAAATAATCAAAGTCCTCCTGCACATTGCAGTCACTATTATACATCTGCAGTCTGCCTGCAATATCCGCACCCACCTGCTCTGTCATTTCTTCCACACTCATAGTACGATGCGTACCTAGTGCAAAGACAATATGCATATCCTCATCCTGCACACCCAGCTTGTTTAATTCATCCACCAAAATGGGCATAAAAACGTGCGTATTAGCTACACGTGTGGAATCGTTACAGATAAATGCAATCTTCATGCCAGGATGTACCAATTCACTCAAGGGCGCACTACCAACAGGGTTACGTAGCGCCTCCAGCACTGCAGCCTTTACATCCTCGATCGGGCTTATCACTTTGGTCTTAAGCTCTCCTGCCACACGCTCTGCCGGTAAAGAGAATTCCTTGTATCCATGTCCGTACTTATACTTAAAATTTAGATCACTCATATCCACACCTCCGCTAATCCTCTTAAGTCTATTTTATCATAAGAAGTGTGAAATATCCTTTACTTTTTAGGCAGTGAAAGTAGTAAAACAGTAAAAATTATGCACGCCATGCCGATATAATCAGGTAGCGTCAGCTTAGTATCCAGCAAAAGCACAACCGATATAATAGATGCTAGAGGCTCAGCGCAGGAAATAAGGCTGGCCTTAGTAGGACCAACTATCTTCAGGCCTGCCAAATAAAGTGCGTAGCTGGCAATGGTGGCACCCAGAAGCAAATAGGCAAAGGCAATGTAGGCGTGCGTATCCCAGTTGCCTGCAGGTGTAAAGGGATTACGCCAAAAGATGACAGCCAGGCCGGAGATCAGCTGTCCCCAGCCGATAAGGTTAGCTGCCGTATAGTGCTTGAGCATTTCTACAGGCTTAATGCTGTAGTAAGCATAAGACATTGCTGAAATTACACCTATCGTGAGTGCTATAGGTGAAATCGCCAAACTATCCAGACTGCCATGCGTCGCAATCAAAAATACACCCGTCACAGCACCTATAATGCCGATGATCTCTCGGCCTTCAGGCCAACGGCGGCTTTTATAGGCCATCCATAGCATTACATACATAGGCGCCATGTACTGCAGCACAGTAGCGGTGGCAGCATTACACAAGCTAATAGTGTAGTAGAAGCCGAGCTGTGCTCCTAAAATACCGAAAAACGAAAATTCTATAGTATCTGCAGGATGTTCTTTTAAAATGGCAAAAACATTCTGCTTCTGTACAATTGCTGCATAAAGCAAAAAGAGCAGGCCTGCAAGAATCTGGCGCACCATGCACAGCCACACCATGTCAGCCTGATGATATTGATTTAAATACTGTCCGGATACGCCGCCCATGCCCCAACAGGTGGCAGCGCCGACAATCAAGAAAATACCCTTTAGCAAACCTCTCGCCTCTTCCCTAGATATCATACAAAAAATATATTTGCATGAGCATATGATGTATTACATACTATAACACTCTGTGCACATCTTTGCAAGCACTTCTAGATATATAAAAACAGGCTGCCTGCTCCTAGCGAAGCAAACAGCCTGTTTAGCAATTTTATATATCTTTTATAGCGTAGCAATAAAGTACGCAATACTGCTGACAAGCACTGTCAGCGTAATCATCATCGGGTCAGCAATCGATGTGCGATAGTTTTCGGGATTATAATGCGTACGTTTGCGGAACGGCTTCGCATCCAAAAAGTCCATAGGATTGGTTGTCAGATCCATGAACTTTTCGTAAAGTACACCCCAGGCATCGCCCAAAGCATTGCACAAGGCGCAAAACAGCGCGCTTACGTGGCTGATGACGAAGAAGAACGGCTTGCGGTAGAACCAGTCGGTATCCAGGCTGAGCGCGGTATGCGGCTCCATGCGCGGCAGAAACATCATAAACGGCACCATGGTTACTACCAAAATTTCTACGTAGCTAAGCATATGCGCCGCCGTAAAGGGCTCGTAGCCAGCTGCTCCAAACGGTAGATAGCGGTAAAGCAAGTCAGGATATACGCCATAGATAAAGCACAGCGCTGCACCGATGCTCATGCCTACATACATATTAACCGGCAGAGCTGTTTTGATTGCAACATCCTTGTCTGCCTTGCGCAGGAAGATGAAGTACCCCATCTTAAGCGTGATAGACAAAAACGTACCGATGCTGGCAAGCTCCAACAGCGTGTATACCCAGTCATAACCGGCAGCAGAAGCAGCAGCGATGGTTATCGTCTTGCTGATAAAGCCATTAAAGAAGGGTACACCCGAAATAGAGAAGGCTGCTACAAAGAAGCAGACCGCTACAAAGGGCATTTTCTTTGCCATACCTGCAAGCTGGTTGATCTTGCGGATGCCGGTTGCGTAAATAATGGCACCTGCACACATAAAGAGCAGCGATTTATACAGGATATGTGAAAAAGCATGTGCAGCAGCGCCATTGAGTGCCATAGCGGTGCCAACGCCAACGCCTGCCACCATAAAGCCAACCTGGCTGATAATGTGATAGCCTAAAAGGCGGCGCATATCGTTTTCCATAATCGCATAGGCTGCACCATAAAGCGCCATAAAGCAACCAAAGCCCATCAAAAAATCTGTACCGGCAAAAATACGGATGAGCGCGTATACAGCGACCTTAGTCGTAAAGGAGCTCAAAAATACGCTACCTGTGATAGTACCCTCGGGGTAAGCATCCACCAGCCAAGCATTAAGCGGCGGAATGGCGGCGTTCACAGCCACACCGATGAGAATAGCCCAAAAGGCAACGTCATGCGGTCCCTGCGCCAGATTTGCAATCAACGGATTTCCCTGCCCGACCTTTAAGAAGATGCCTAAAAGCAACAGGTTGCCGCCAAGCATATGCACCAAAAGGTAACGGAAGCCGGCGCGACGGGATGCAGGTGTACGCCTGCACCAAACAAGAAAGACGCTGGTTACAGCCAATGCCTCCCAGAAGAAAATCAACGTCAGCCAATCCTTAGACAGCGTCACACCCAGCGCGCAGCCGGCATAGGACATGGAACAAAGCGCCTCCATACGGCTTTCATTGTGGCAGGAATAGATACCGCCAATGCAGGCCATCAAGGCGAAAATCATGCAAAAGATATAGCTGAGCTTATCAACATACATATAACCAAGCTGGTAACCTGTACCGAAGAACTCTACGGTCAGGTCGGTACCAACAGGCATAGACAATGCCGCAAACAGTGCGAACAGCGGCCCGACGGCCAGCACTATCCTGCGC
>CAVAHH010000239.1:0-3395 GCA_963588395.1 bacterium | reverse complement strand
GCAAAGTTCTATCATGCGTTTGATATGTTCGGGAGTAGTACCGCAGCAGCCGCCAACAATGCTTGCCCCTTCACCCGCCAGCTTGTACATCAGCTCAGCATATTCATCCGGGCCGACATCAAAGCAGGTTTTGCCGTCACGCTGCACAGGCAGGCCGGCATTGGGATTGATGATAACAGGCAGACTCACAGCCTTCAGCATCTGCGGCAGCAATCGTCCCACCTGTACAGGACCTAGGCCACAGTTAAAGCCAATGGCATCAACACCCAAGCCCTCGCACATCAACGCTGCAGCCTCCACCGTCGCACCAGTCAGAAGCTTGCCGTCTTCGTCAAAGGTCATGGTTACGCAAATCGGCAGATCACAGTTTTCCTTAGCTGCCAAAATCGCTGCCTTAATCTCATAAGTGTCGCTCATAGTTTCAATCAAGATCAAGTCTGCTCCGGCAGCAGCACCATAGCGGACCATTTCACTATATGCTTCCACAGCCTTTTCAAAGGGCAAATCACCATAAGGCGCCAAAAGCTTACCCGTAGGGCCCAAATTGAGCGCTACAAATTTCTTTTCACGGCCGCCGCAGGCCTTTTTAGCAATAGCTACAGCAGCTTCAATAGTTTCTTTGCAGTCCAGGCCGCTACCAGCCAGCTTCAACGGGTTAGCACCAAAAGTATTGGATTTTACGATATTAGAGCCAACATCCAGATAACCACGGTGTACAGCCTCAACAATATCGGGGTGTGTAAAATTCCAGCTTTCTGGCAGTTCGCCTGGCTGCAGACCACGTGCTTGCAGCTGCGTACCGGTTGCGCCGTCAAAAAACAGCATTTCCTTACCAAGTAGTTCCTTAAAAATCATGGGTTTTGTGTTCTCCTCATTTGTTGTAAATATATTATTTATTATAATGCCTTATCCGGCGTCTCTATATGGGCAGTTTATATTACTACACGTCATACACTTATTCTGCACGCAGGCAGTATCATGCGACAGACCGATTACCGCTGTTACGGACTTAGATGGAGCCATCATAAGCCCATCAGTAAGAGTAAGTCCGATGCGCTTGGCACAATCCAGCACACTAAACAGCAGCCGCTGCTCCGCCAGCTGCCAATCGCCATAGCCTGGCGAAAAGCGCGGTCGCTGCACTAAATCACCTGTATCAAGACCAGCCTGCACCTCGTCACAATAGCTTTCGATGAGCGAAGCCGCCACAGCCTGCGCTGCTGCGCCTTCAGCCACACTACCAAGCACCAGGCGGTGAATAGCAACATCCACCCTGCTGCCCAGGGTTGCCCCCAAAAGCAGCACCTCCCTGCAGCCCTTCAGATGATGCGCCAAACCACACGAATTAAAACGTGCACCACAGCCTAAGGTTACACCACGCGCATCTACGCTGACATCCTGCCTTTGCAAGACGTAGCGTGCCTGCACCTCGTTGCGTAGCTTTAGGTATACTGTATCCACCAAAATTTCTGCAGCCTTATCACCAGGCCGAGCACGCAAATACCGCAGTGCCTCCTTCTGATTAAATTCCATATTTATCGCTCCCCTACACCAACCGCTGTGGCCTGGGAGAAGCTAGCAGCACGCATAAAGGAATTCATAACGCTGCTGCTATCTTATCACAAGCCTTATCTATCGACGATTTCAGAAAGGCTTTCCATGATGCCGCCAATTATCTCCGGCTTGTTCATGGTGTAAATATGTACATTATCAAAGCCATTGGCTATCAGATCGATGATCTGTCCTGTTGCATAGGCAATACCTGCCTGCTTCAATGCCTCAGGCTTATCCGCAAACTTTTCCACCATAGCGCGGAACTGTGGCGGCAGCTTAGTACCACTCAGCTGACAGATGCGGATAATTTGCTTGGCATTAGTCACAGGCATGATGCCTGGTACGACGGGAATGTTGATGCCTGCGTTCAAAAGGCGGAACATATAGTTATACAAAATTGTGTTATCAAAAAACATTTGCGTGACCAAAAAGTCTACGCCTGCCTCCACCTTATATTTGGTGTTTTCAATATCCTTTTCCAACGATCCGGATTCCGGGTGGCCTTCGGGATAGGCAGCACCACCAACGCAAAAATCACCTTGCTTTTTAATAAAGCTCATCAAGTCACTGGCGTGCTTAAAATGTCCTGTATAAGCATCCTGCATATCTGCAGGTACATCACCGCGCAACGCCAGAATATTGTTTACACCAAATTCCTGCAGCTGTCCCAGCACACTGCAAATTTTTTCTTCATCCGCTTTCATGCAGGTCAGATGAGCCAGAGCCGGCAGACCATTAGCCTGCACCTCTTTGGCCAAAGCTGCCGAATAACCGACAGTGCTACCGCCGGCGCCATAGGTAACGCTCATATAGGACGGACGTACTGCCGCAATTTTTTTTGCTATCTCCAAGCTGTTTTGCAATTCCGCACCCTGTTTGGGAGGAAACAACTCGCAGGAAATATGAACCTTACCGTTTTTTAAGATGTTAATAATTTTTTCAGCCATAATTATCTCCCCATTTTTACACATTTGTAAGCTATTCTAGCAGTTAACCGCAGTTTTGGCAAACTAAAAGCAATTTATATTAGCATTTTATCACAAAACCTAGTAAATTGCTAAATTTGTTACATCTAAAAAAATCCCACAGCCATCGATAGCTGTGGGAGCGCGTTTTTAGTGGCGGAGACGGTGGGATTCGAACCCACGTGCCGCGCAAAACGGCAAACTGATTTCGAGTCAGCCGCGTTATGACCACTTCGCTACGTCTCCAATATTCTTCTCATGCCAATACCTACGCATCAGCTTAACATTAATATTATATAAGAAAATAGCAGCGTTGGCAATAGCAATTACAATAATTCCTGTTTTTTACGTGCCTTGTTTTCCTCACGGCGCATCTTGAAGAAATTCTTCATCACCTCGGCGCACTCCAGCTCGCACACACCGCTCACAACCTCGGCGCAATGATTAAGATTAGGATTAGTGATAATATTAAAGATAGATTCCGCCCCGCCGGCCTTGCTGTCAGGACAGCCATAAACGACACGATCCACCCTGCTATTAACAATAGCACCGCTGCACATGGGGCAGGGCTCTACCGTCACATACAAGGCACAACCACTCAGCCGCCAACGCTTCAGTCTTGCGCAGGCCTCGCGAATGACGATGATTTCGGCGTGAGCTGTAGCATCATTCCAGATTTCACGCATATTGTGGGCGGCGGCAACAACTTCACAACTAGCCATATCCACCAGCACTGCGCCAATAGGTATTTCACCTAGTGCCGCTGCCTTACGGGCCTCACCCAATGCCAGCTGCATATATTTCGTATCGTCTATCATGCTTCCTCCGCTGCTTCCATCAGCTGTTCCCATTTTTCCATCAGCTCGGCTATTTTTA
>CAVAHH010000238.1:0-3409 GCA_963588395.1 bacterium | reverse complement strand
GTAAGCTTCATTATTCAGCCACCTCCTTGCGCTCTACGCAGGCACAAAGCTCTGCTGCTGTAGCTGCCTCCACGCCCAAGGCCGCTGCCAGCGAAGCCACGGTGGGACGGCGCAGTCCCCAGCGCTCCACGTTCTGACTGCCATCAAACAGCTTGACCGGCGTGCCGTCAAACACCAGCTTGCCATAGTGCAGCACAATAGCGCGTTTGGCGTAACGGCGCACAATATCCATATCATGCGAAATAAGCACAATGGTAATGCCACGCTTTTCGTTGATGGCCTGCAAATAGCTCATCATACCTTCTTTTTCCAGCGCGTCCTGACCATTGGTGATTTCGTCCAAAATCAGTGTACGCGGATTCAGCGCCAATGCAGCTGCCACTCCCAGGCGGCGCTTTTGGCCAAAGGATAAAAGCCGTGGATATTCACCTTCCAGCTCCGTCAGTCCCATAGCCTCCAGTGCTTCTGTCACCTGACGCTTAATGGTTTCCTCCGTCAGCTTTTTAGCACGCGGGCCATAGGCAACCTCGTCATATACCGTATCCTCCAGAATCTGCAGATCAGGATTTTGGAACACGTAGCCAATCTTATCGGCCAAATCGGCAGGCTCACAGCGGATGATATCCTCACCATCTACCAGCACCTGGCCGCTACGCGGATGGCAGAGCGCCATAAACAGGCGGCTCAGCGTCGTCTTGCCGCTGCCGTTGTGACCCAAAAGCGCCACAAACTCTCCATCCTCTATTTTGCAATCCATATCCTTAATTACAGGCTGCCCACGCATGTAGGCAAAATTGACATCCTTCGCCTCTAACATCAGTCAGCCCTCCCTTCTACCGGTGCAATGCCATAGGTTTTAAAATCAGCCAGCGCGTCCTCTTCGCTGCGCCAATCGCCCAAGTCCAGGCCCAGCTTTTCCTCCAGGCCCAGCTTTATCTGCCACAGTGCCGGCAGCAGCGGCCGCAGTGATGGGTTCTCGTACATTTTAGGAGCAGCAGCCTCAAAAGCATCGGCAGCCACCAGCTCGCCCTCATTGAGTACTATCATATCCGTAACATAAGGCAGCAGATAATCAACGCGGTGCTCCACCACCACAATCGTCGTCCCATAGCGCTGATGGATTTCGTGCACCAGCTTATACAAGGACTGCGCTCCATCAGGATCCATTGCCGAAACAGGCTCATCCAGGACGATAATTTCCGGATGCACCGCCAACGTTGCCGCTAAAAGCAGGCGCTGACGCTGACCACCGCTCAGCTCATCCAGCTGATAGCTTTCGCGTCCGGGCAGGCCCACGTCCTCCAGCGCACGACTGGTGCGTGCGGCAATTTCCTCCTGAGCGAAGCCATGGTTCAACAGGCCAAAGGCAACCTCCTCGCCTGCTGTTAGCGAAACCAGCTGGCTTTCGTAATCCTCCATGATAAAGCCTACTCGCATGGCAATATCGCTGACACGCTTACCCTTAGTAGTTTCGCCGTTAATCTTAACGTCACCACTATAGCGGCCGCCCATGTAATAGGGAATAATACCTGTCATGGCCTTGCACAGCGTGGTCTTGCCGGCACCACTCGGACCGGTGATAACGGTAAAGCTACCCTTTTTGATTTCTATATTGATATCCTTAAGCACTAAATCAGATTTTTTATAAGCAAAATAAAAATTTTCTACACTGATAACGCTTTCCATCATTTTTCATCCTCCTGCACATAGAACAGCTTCCTCACAGGAGCATACATAAAGAAGGTTATAAGTCCGTTTAAAAGACCGACGATGGCAACTACCGGAAGCATAGCGTAGATCCATACGTGCAGCGGCAGTCCCAAAATCAGCTTGAGGATAAAGGTAAAAACACCACCGCTGGTAACGGTTGCCACAAAGCCTGTCACAAAGGGGCGCAGCTTCCATTCACCCAGTCCCGCGCTGAACATAGCCTTTACCAAAATACAGCACACTGTAGCACCTGCCAGCTCGCTGGCAATGTTACCCAAGGGAAAGGCCGACTTAGACGAAGGCACCAGCGTGAGGCCTGCGATAAAGCCCATACCAATGGCCTGCGACAGCTTAGGCCGTGTCAAATTAATAACAATAGAATACATAGCGATAGTCCAGTTGGGAGTTACGCCACCAACGTTAGGGCTGACCGTATGCAGAATAATACCAATAGCATAAAGCATCGCCGTCATTGCCACCCAGCGGTAGCCATCCTGCAGAGGCTCCACCTCTATCAGCTCCGGCAACGGCTTGTTAGATTTTTCATCCATAATCTGCGTGCACCTCTCTTGCATCAAAATGCGCTAAATAATACGCTTTACCATTATACTATATAAAACTCTTTTTGTATTGCTTTAAGGGAAAAAGATGCTAATAAAATACTTTTTATTGTATAACTGTAACAAAACAAACAAAAGGCTGCCGGTCTGCCATTAAACAGCAGTCGGTAGCCTAGTTTGTCAGCAAAGCATGCTTTTCTACCAGCAGTAACTAATTACACTCTTTTGCTGCTCAGCTCACGCAGCAGCTGTTCAGGTGTAATGCTATGATATGCCAAAAGCACCAGGGAATGATACCACAAATCAGCCATAGAACGCATCACCGCATCCTTTTCGCCGTTTTTAGAGGCAACGATAGTCGCAGTAACCTCTTCCCCCAGCTTTTGCAGCAGCTTATCCTGACTGCCGCTCAAAAGGTACTTCATCTCTGCGTCATCGCCCTGTGCACGCTTGTACAGAATCAGACGGTACAGCTCACTGATCACGCCAGGCAGTCCTTCAACCTCAGGCACAGGCAGATTGGCCGCATGCCACAGCGGATTGTGAAAGCAGGAATAAGCACCCGTATGACAGGCTACGCCCGTCTGCTCCACCTTCACGAGCAGCGAATCGCCGTCGCAGTCGTAATAAAGCTCCACAACCTTTTGCAGATTGCCGCTGGTCGCGCCCTTATTCCACAGCTCCTGGCGGCTGCGGCTCCAAAACCAGGTGTAGCCTGTAGCAATGGTCTTAAGCAACGATTCCTCGTTCATATAGGCCAGCATAACCACGTCGCCTGTGCGCACATCAACAACAACCGCGGGCACCAGCCCGTTTTTATCAAACTTAATTTTAGAAATATCTATCTGCATTATAACCTCACCTCTATACCACGAGAACGCAGATATTCCTTCACCTGTTTGATAGTGAAGGTTTTATAGTGAAAAACAGAGGCTGCCAGCACAGCGTCAGCACCACCTTCTGCCAGCACATCATAAAAATCCTCTAGCTTACCGGCTCCACCGCTGGCGATAACAGGCACGTTCACAGCACTGCTCACGGCCTTGGTCAGTGCGATATCATAACCGTTTTGGGTACCGTCGGCGTCCATACTCGTGAGCAAAATTTCACCTGCACCCAGCTCCACGCCGCGCTTAGCC
>CAVAHH010000237.1:0-3422 GCA_963588395.1 bacterium | reverse complement strand
GTCTCACGTTTGTTATGCTTATATTATAAATTGCGCGAAAATTCAAAAGCGTTGCTATGGCAACATAAATATATTACTAAAGCGTTTTCTTTAATTACAAAACAGGGGGGAGCAGATACGTGAATTTTGTAAGTTTTGTTGCCATGGCAAAACATGGCGTAAAGGTGCTAATTCATGGGCTTTAAAGAAAAATAAAAAAACTAAAGCAACTGTTGCTCATGCAACAAAATTACTAAACGCTTACTTTAATTACAAAATATTTACATATGTATTTTATTTTGGGATAATAGATTTAAGCAAATACTATACCAACAAGAAAGCTGGTGAGAACATGGCAGTAAAGATGTATGCACCTAATTTTCATGAAGTCCCTCTGTTCAACGGGTTGGCTAGAGAAGAGATTAATGAAGTTCTGCAGAAGTTTCATGGCCTGATTAAGCACTTCCCTAAGTCTGATTATATTTACCTGGCAGGTGACTGCGTAGAAAACCTGTGCGTGGTTATGGAAGGAACCGTGCAGATGATTAAAGAAGACATCTGGGGTGAAAAATCCATTATCGCTAATTTGGGCGCAGGCTCTGTCTTTGCCGAAAACTTTTTAGGCAAGCTGGGGGATCGCAGCGTGGTGAGCTATTTTGCCGCCAGTGACAGCGAAATTTTGATGTTACCCCTGGGCAAGCTCCTGTTTGATGGCAACAGTTACAGCGAGGCTAACCGCCGCCTGATGTGCAATATTGTTTCTATCTTGGCAGACAACAACACACGTCTGATAGAGAAAACCGAAATCCTGTGCAAAAAGACTTTGCGCAGCAAAATTATGGCCTACCTGGAGCAGGAGGCAAGGTATAACGGCTCGGACAAATTCACTATACCCTTCAACCGCACCGACCTGGCCAATTACCTGGATGCAGACCGTAGTGCGTTGACACGCGAGCTGGCGCGTATGCGTGACGATGGCATGATAGCCTTTGAAAAAAATACCTTTGAAATTCTACAGCATTCCCACATGAACTAATAACATAATTTTATCCCGGAGGACACCGTAAGGTGTCCTTTTTCTATGTGCTGCTACTGTTGTTGCGAGGCTGTCGAATGCATATTAAAATTAGTACCAAAACCCTTAAAAACAAGGCCTTTAGTAATTAAAATAAGATACTAAATTTAAGTAAGTAAATTGTAATTAAGTGCATATAATTAAAAAAGTAAAATATTACAAGTTTTCTGACAAAAGTAGCTTGCGTGTTGCGTAGACTACTTTTTTAGTGGGGGTTTTGTGTTATTATAGTATCAACGAAAAGGAATAACAACAATAGTTAATAAGTTGTTTTTATACGCTTTTCGGAATAAATATAAGAGGAGGTATTAGTTATGTCCCCCGCAATCAAATGTTTAATTCTTTTAGCGGTAATTGCTTTACTATTCGTAACCGAACTCATTCCTTTGGCAGTTACTGCTACCGCTGGCGCAGTAGCCTGTGGTCTGTTGGGTCTTATCCCGGCTAAGCAGGTTTTCAGCGGTCTGTCCAACTCCACGGTTGTTCTTTTCGCCGGCATGTTCGTAGTTGGTGCGGCAATGTTCTACACCGGACTGGCACAGGCCATTGGTGAGAAGGTTGTACACATCTTCGGCACTGGTGAAAACAGCCTGATGCTGGGCCTGATGCTGGTTGGTACAGTTCTTTCTTCCGTGCTTTCCAACACCGGCACCTGCGCCTGCCTGATGCCCGTTGCACTTGGTATCTGTGCGGCAGCTAAAACCCCGGCATCCCGCCAGCTGTTGCCTATGGCCTATGCCTGCGGCTGGGGCGGCATCATCACCCTGGTAGGCACACCGCCTAACATCATCGGCAGCGGCGCGCTCACAGCAGCCGGCCTGCAGGGCTTTGGCTTCTTCGAATTTGCCTGGATCGGTATTCCTCTTTCCGCAGCAGGTATTCTCTACATGCTGTTCATCGGTAAGCACCTCCTGCCGAAGGCAGAGCTGGATGCTGACCAGGAAATTGAGCAGGAAATTGAAGCTACCACTCATGATAAAAATAAGCAAATCATCTCTGGTATCATCCTGCTGGCCTGCGTATTCGTAATGGCAATGGACTTCAAGTTTATCTCCCTGGAAATGACTGCCATCATTGGCGCGCTGGTTTGCGTACTGACTGGCTGCTTGACTGAAAAACAAGCGTATTCCTCCATCGACTGGGTAACCATCTTCCTGTTCGCAGGTATGATGCCTGTATCCACCGCAATGGATAAAACCGGCGCCGGCAAGCTCATTGCTAACTGGACTGTTGGCCTGATGGGCGGCGAGCCTTCCCCAATCGTTGTAACCATCGTATTGTTCGCAATCTCCTGCTTCTTGACCCAGTTCATGAGCAACACCGCGTCTGCAGCTCTGCTGTGCCCGATTGGTATCGCAATAGCCAAGCAGCTTGGTGCTGACCCCAGAGCAGTTGTAATGGCAATTGCTGTTGCAGCATCCTGCGCATTCGCAACACCTGTAGGCACCCCGCCCTGCACCCTGGTGCTCGGTCCCGGCGGCTACAAATTCATGGACTACGTAAAATGCGGCACCGGCTTGGTTCTGGTTTGCTTCATCGTCAGCGTAGTAGTTATCCCGATGGTATGGCCGTTCTTCCCCTGATAACAAGGTTTCAGGCATGAACCTCTTATTAAGATAATTGCAGGGTTTAAAAGTAAAAAGGCTGAAGCACTGTAGCCCAATCTCTAAGGATGGGGTAGCAGGGCGGAGGCCTTTTTACTTGTGCGTTTATAGGTAATTTATAAAAATAAGCTTGGTGCAGGGGAGAAATTACGATTAGATTTTTAGTACTAAAGATGACTTTATAAAACACACAGGTACTAAAAATCACTTAATAAACTTTAGAAATGATATTGTAATTAAAATCAATGAAATATTCTGAAAAGGAGTTATTAAGTGTTGCTTATGTCACAACTTATTAAACTTACTTAAGTTATTATAGTGGCATGAGGAATGCAGAAATAATCTTAGATGAATTATAATTATGCATTACTTAAAATTTCATAAGAGGAGGAAATTTATATGTCCCCTGCAATTAAGTGTTTAATCCTGTTGGCAGTGGTTGCATTATTATTCGTAACCGAACTTATTCCTTTGGCAATCACTGCAACTGCCGGCGCTATCGCCTGCGGCCTGCTGGGTTTACTGCCTGCTAAACAAGTATTTAGCGGTCTGTCCAACTCCACCGTAGTCCTGTTTGCTGGTATGTTCGTTGTTGGTGCTGCAATGTTCTACACCGGTTTGGCTCAGTCCATCGGTAACAAGGTAGTTAGTGTTTGCGGCACTGGTGAAAACAGCCTGATGTTTGGCCTGATGATCGTTGGTACTGTACTTTCTTCCGTACTTTCCAACACCGGTACTGCTGCTTGCCTGCTCCCTGTAGCACT
>CAVAHH010000236.1:0-3444 GCA_963588395.1 bacterium | reverse complement strand
TTCTTCGTGACGCTTTTCAATTGCTGCTACAGCACGCATTTTGGCTGCGATTTCAGGGAAGCCTTCTTCTTCAGCTTCCTGAGCCATTTTTACATACATGTCGGTCCACTCATGGTTTTCGCCTTCGGCAGCAGCTAAAAGGTTAGCCGGAGTGTCACCCAGTTGACCAAGCTCAGAGAACCACATATAGGCATGGGCTTTTTCGTTGTTGGCAGTTTTATCAAAAAGTTCGGCAATTTGGTCATAGCCGGCTTTGCGTGCTACGATGCCGAACCAGGTGTATTTGTTGCGAGCCTGGGATTCGCCGGCGAAGGCTGCCCACAGGTTTTGTTCAGTTTTGGTGCCTTTTAAAGATTTCATTTTGTTCCTCCTTAATTTCTTATACGTTGCATACGAACGGAACATCAATACCTAGAGGGTATTTACTGTTTCGTTCAACCTTTGACAGAATATATTGTAGCATATGCCCATAGAATAATCAATAATAAAGACGTTAATTATCAATAAATAAAAATTATTCACAATAAATTAACACGCTCATGCGTAAGTCCCCGATAGATCAAATAAATTATTTGGTGCATCTGTTGCTGTTTATGCTTACAATAATTGAGATTATTTAAAAGTCAAGCAAATAGATAGCTTTTATTAATATAATTCTGTATAATATAATCAGTTAACCGTTGTTTTTTGCATTAAGAATATTGAGAACAGGAGCAATATAAATGATTTCTGTAAAAACACAGGCAAACTGTCTTTTGGCAGGCGTGGCTGCTGCCGCCGCTGCAAGCTATCCTTGGGCGAACGCAAGCGTGGCGGCAGATTTTGTGCATCATGTGGCGCTTGCGGCGACTGTAGGCGGCTTAGCAGATTGGTGGGGCGTGACAGCGCTCTTTAAGCGGCCGTTAGGAATTGGCGCACCGGGAACGGACGTGCTACGGAACAATTACGAACGCTTGACACAGGCTTTGGCAGACTTTGTGAGTAATGATCTGTTGAGTGCTGATAATGTTCTGAGCGCGGTGGAGCAGGAAAGCTTTACTGCACTTTTACTGGTACATTTTGAGCGGCAGGAAAATCAGGAGCGTTTTTGGCAGGCAGTGCGCCCGTTGGTAGAGCATGCACTAAGCTCACTTAATACGCAGCAGGTTGAGGAGCTTTTACAGGCTGGATTGCCAAAATATATTGCCAGCCTGCATTTGACGGAGATATTGGTGGATGCGCTAGAAAGGGCGCTGGCTAACGGGAGCTTTGACGGCTTGTGGCGCTTACTGACTCAGGAGGCTAAGCAGCTTTTGCATAAGGCGGAATTTGTGGCACTGTTAGACGGTCTGGCGCAGCTGGCCGAGGAGGAATATAACAAGGACAGCCTGCTACGTGAGCTGTTTGTGAGTGGGCAGACGGCGCAGCTGACACCTGTTTTGCTGCGAGGGCTGGAGCAGGCGCTGGACGCATTGGCAGATAGCAGCAGCGAGCTGCGGCGGCAGGTGGATAACTGGCTGCTGGCGCGGCTGGAGGAGCGCAGGCATGACATCGCTCTGGCCGACTGGGTTAATACTAAGGCAACGCAGCTGCTGGCGGGGAAGGCCAGTGACCTAAGGCAGACATTGCTGACGCAGGACGTGGACGTGCTACGCGATTTGCTGCAGCGTAGGCTGGCGCTTTTGCAGGCAAGCAGTACGCAGCAGCAGGAGCTGGACGTGACATTAAAGGGATTTTTGCGGCAGGCGCTGGAGCTGAAGCACGATGCTGTTCGTAATCTGATTATGCAAAAGCTGGCAGAATATGATAGAGATGAATTGATATTTAGAATGGAGCAACGGGTGGGGGATGATTTACAAAACATCCGCAAGAGTGGCACTATCATCGGCGGCCTGTTGGGCGGATTGCTTTTTGTGCTGGCAGCCGTACTAGAAAGGCTGGTGGGTTAAATGAATATATCTAAACGACGTTGGTCACTGGCAGACAGTGCTTTTCTGGCTGCAGGCATAATTTATGGAGTGTTTTTATATTTACACCTACATTATCCGGGAAAATACATGGGTAGTTTTGGCGAGCTGCGCTGGGATTGGCTAGAGCTGGGGTATTATATGGCAGAGGCGGCGCTGGTTGGCAGCTTTGCTGATTGGTTTGCAGTGACAGCGGTTTTTGAGGTGCCGTGGCTGTGCCGCCTGCTGCCGTTTGTTGTGCGGCATACGGCAATTTTGCCACGTAATAGAGATGGCTTTGTGCGTGGCTGCAGTAAAATGGTACAGCAGGAATTTTTGACAAAAAAAACACTACTGTTGCAAAGGCGTAGGTTGGTGCTTTTGGATGAAATGCTAAAATATCTTGAGCAGGCACAAAACAGACAGCATTTAGAGGATTGGCTGACGGATTTTGCTGAAGGAGTACTGCGCAAGCTGGATACGTTAGCTTTGGGAAAAAAGCTGGAGGCAAAGATAAAAACGGCATTGGCTGATGTGGAGGCCAATACTAAGCTAAACGCTCTGCTTCAAGCGTTATCAGCAGAGCGTAGAGATGAAGCCTTTTATGAGTGGCTTCTGGCTAAGCTGGAAGAGCTGGCCAAATCTCAGGAGGTTCGCAGACACGTGCATGGTGCTATCTGCAGACAGGTGGAAAAGCAGGAGCAGGAAGGTTTTCTTAGCAGGTTTAAGTTGTGGCTGGGGAAAAAGCTGGATGTGGTAAATGCCGACGATGCAACAGAGGCGCTGTGCAGGGCGTTGATTGCTACAGCGCAACGACTGCAGGATGATGAGCAATGGCGTAGCTGGTTTTTGACGCAGGTGCGGCGCATTGTAAACAGTTTTTATGGTACGCAGCAGTGGCAGCAGCTGGTACAGTCACTGCAAAACCGTGCTGTATGCGATTTATCGCTTGCGCAAGCTCTTAAGCAGCTTTTAGATAATATGATTACATCCTTGTGCAGCAGGCAGCTAGAAGATGGACAGAGAGC
Organism: bacterium; assembly: GCA_963588395.1. GTDB lineage: Bacteria > Bacillota > Negativicutes > Acidaminococcales > Acidaminococcaceae > Phascolarctobacterium_A. Next base: position 491 of record CAVAHH010000236.1, on the reverse strand, counting down.
ATCTATCTTGCAACAGGCGATAAATCAGACGATGACTATTTTGGAAAACGACCTGCGTAATAATGCTGAATTCAAAAACAAGCTGGAGGAATATTTGCAGCACTTTTTGGGATTGGGGCTGTTACAGGTGCAAAAAATGCTGGGTACTATTGTGGAGCACATATTGCACTCGTTGGAGGACGCACGGCTTACTGAAATCGTGCGTAGCAAGGTGGATGAGGATATGCAGCGTATACGGCTAAATGGTACGCTGATGGGTGCATTTTTGGGGATGTTACTGTATTTGGTGAAATGTGCTTGGTAAAAATAGAAGGCTGACGGTTGTTGCCGTCAGCCTTTTGTGATTATTTATATAAAAGCAAAATTTAATAAAACATATATAAAAAGCTCCAGACAAAATAGTCTGGAGCTCAATTGCGTTGGAGCGGGTAACGAGACTCGAACTCGCGACACTCAGCTTGGGAAGCTGATGTTCTACCACTGAACTATAC
>CAVAHH010000235.1:0-3466 GCA_963588395.1 bacterium | reverse complement strand
CCTTAAGGCCGTATTTTGCAGCAGTTTCGGGATAAAGATGCACGTGGCGGGCAGCAATGATAATGCCTTCCTTTAATTCCAGCTCACCGGCCGGGCCCACAAGCTTGGCCCCTGCAGAGCCAGCGATATCGCCGCTGTTGCGGATAGGAGGATTGAGCCCTACCTTGCGCGCATCTGTTAACGACAGCTCTATCTGCGTTTCCGGGCGCAGGGGTCCGATGATACGCAGCTTCATAGAAGCCTTGGGAGTCACCATAGTGATTTGCTCCTCACTGGCAAACTGTCCCGGTTGGCCAATGGCCTTTTTTACGTGCAGCTCACTACCTGCTCCAAATAATATATCCATATGCTCGCGGCACAGATGTGCGTGGCGGGCGCTAACGCCTAAAACGATAGGAAATTGCATTGTAGATCACCTCGTTGAATTTATTTTTGCTTATACAAGTATTATAGCCTGATTTATAGCTATTGTCATTAGTTTTCGAAATATTTTTCATATATGAAGCGCAGGTATAGCGATGCTTTAGAAAAATGCCACTGGACAAAAAATTGTAAATAGCATATACTAAAGGCTATCATGTGAATAAGGAAGTAATATAATGGATGGTAAGGAATATTTAGCAACATTGCAGCAGCGTCTGCAGCATTATTATGACGAAAAGCCTTTGCCTGCCTCACCTGCCTTTGCGCTGGCTGCGGAGCTCAATGCTGCAGATGAAGGTTATTTTGTGGTACCAAGCTTAAAAACCTATAGCGTACAGCACAATGAATATGTTTATGCTGCTCGCTTTACGCAGCCTTTGACGGCCGATTTAGCTGCACCCTACCTGCAGTTCACCCAAAATGGCATAGACACACTCAAAACCACCACAGAGCACATGAGCTCGATCTTTACGCTCGTCCTTATCTGTGAAGAAGGCATAGATAGTGAGGCGCTGATGCAGCTTGTCCGCACCAGGCAGCACAAGGATTACTGCTTCACGCTCAAGGGCTGGGCTGATCTCGCACTCTACATAATGGACATTCCTGCGCAAAGGCTGTATTTTAATAAAGCAGGCGAAAAGAACCAAAAGCTATTTTCTGTCACATAATTGTAACAATGCCGGCAGGTTTCGCCATAAAGCTATTCCTTACAGATATATAAGCAATCACCAGCTGTTAAGCTTTTATGCATAATGTATAGAACTTAACAGCTTTTTTGATTTTGTAATTAAAGCAACTATTTTGTAACAATTTATTGACAATGACTTTTATTGTGGTATACTATTCCTATGTTGCACATGATATATATAGTGCACTGGAATTTATAGTTTTCTGATTTATTTATTTTGCAATGCTGCAAAAGGGAAAGAAAGGATGTTGTTTATGAGTGGTTTATTACTGTTAGTAGGCTCGATGATTATCTTCTTCATCGCCTACGTAACCTATGGTTCCTGGCTGTGTAAAAAATGGGGTATTGACCCGAGTCGTAAGACTCCGGCAGAACGTTTATGCGATAACATTGACTATATGCCAACTAAGCCTGCTGTTTTGATGGGTCACCATTTCTCCTCTATCGCCGGTGCCGGCCCTATCGTCGGGCCTATTACCGCTGCTGTATTTGGCTGGGTTCCCGTAATGCTGTGGATTTTAATTGGTAGTATTTTCTTTGGCGGTGTCCACGATTTTGGCGCCCTGTATGCTTCCCTTCGTTTTGATGGCAAAACCATCGGTCAGATTATTGATGCAACCTTGGGCAAGAGCGGTAAATTCCTCTTTTCTATCTTCGCTTACGTAACCTTGCTGGTCGTAATTGCTGCTTTTGCTAATATCGTTGCTGCAACCTTTGTTGCCAGCCCGGAATCTGCAACTGCTTCCCTTCTGTTCATTGTTTTAGCCGTTATCTTCGGTCTTGCTGTTTATCGTTGCGGCGTAAAGCTGAGCATTGGCACTGTTTTCGGTGTTATCCTGTTGGTAGCTGCTATTGCTGTTGGTAATATGTATCCCATGCATTTGTCTAAAAACACTTGGGTATGCATCCTGATGGTTTATATCTTCGTTGCTTCTATTGCACCTGTATGGATTCTCCTGCAGCCGCGTGATTATTTGAACTCCTTCCTGCTGTATGCGTGCATCGCCTTTGCCCTCGTGGGCATTGCTATTTACCAGCCCACCATGCAGCTGCCCGCCTTCACCAGCTTTGACCCGTCCAAGCACGGCACCAACCCCATGTTCCCCATGCTGTTCGTAACCGTTGCCTGCGGTGCTATCAGCGGCTTCCATTCCCTGGTGTCCTCCGGCACCACATCCAAACAGCTTGACAGCGAAGCTAATGCTAAATTTGTAGGTTATGGCTCCATGCTGCTTGAGGGTGTGCTGGCCGTAGTTGCTGTAGTCGCAGTTGGCTATGTTGGCGGCGACAAGCTCACCAGCCTGCTTAAAGCCGGTGGTCCTGTCAACGTTTTTGCTGACGGTGTCGGAACCTTTATGACTAAGCTGGGCTTCTCCTTTGGTGTTGCCAAGGGCTTCGTTGCCCTCACTATTTCGGCTTTCGCTATGACAACTCTGGATACTGCAACTCGTTTGGGCCGCTTTATCTTCCAAGAGCTGTTCAGTAGAGTTAACCCCGAAACCGGTAAAATGGAGGGTGGCATTTTGACTAATGCCTACATGGCTACAGTAATCACCGTAGTTTTAGCAGGTTACATGTCCTTGGGCTCGTACCTCACCATTTGGCCGATCTTTGGTGCAGCAAACCAGCTGTTGGCTGCCCTCTCCCTCTTGGCTGTAGGCGTATGGCTTAAGAGCGTTGGCAAGAGCAATCTGATGGTTATCATCCCGATGATCTTCATGTTCTGCGTAACACTGGTTGCTTTGGCACAGATTATCTTTGCTAATATGGCAAAGCATATTATCACTGCTGCTTTGGGCACTGTCCTCTTTATTCTGGCAATTGCCCTCTTCATTGAAGCTAGAAAATCTCTCTTTGGCAAAGCCTCTGAATAATCTAGTATAGTATGAAAAATAACCCTGGCTGGATAACTTCCAACCAGGGTTATTTTATGCCATCTTATTAAAGTTTAGAAATATTCTTCTTTTGCAGCTCTTCAAAAACCAGCGGATTGAGTACGTGGATATAAGTTCCCTTCATGCCTAAAGACTTAGTTTCGATCAAACCGGCACTTTCGAACTTGCGCAAAGCATTAACAATTACAGAACGTGTAATACCTACCCTGTCTGCAACCTTAGAGGCAACCAAAAGACCTTCATCGCTGTTTAGCTCAGCCATGATATTGGCAATGGCCTCAAGCTCAGAGAACGAGAGTGTAGAAAAAGCAACCTGAACCATAGCCTTACGGCGTGCTTCCTCAGCAACGACAGCTTCGCGGTCGTGCAGGATTTCTACACCCAAAACAGTAGCAGCATATTCTGCTAAAAGCAAGTCTTCATCGTCAAAATTAGCGTCATACTTGGCAACAATCAAGGT
>CAVAHH010000234.1:0-3486 GCA_963588395.1 bacterium | reverse complement strand
GAGGGCAAGGGCATCCGGTGCCTCTGCCAGCAGGTTATTAAGCTCCTTCCAGCCGTTTTCGGCGGGGGTGGAGCCAAACATTTTAGATAAAAAGCCACATTTTTCTAATTCTTGTAAGCTGTAGGGTTTCACGCGTACACTCTCCTTTGCAGGCTGCGAGCCTGTGTGTGTTTATTAACAGTATTGCTTTTTTGCAGTTACTTTATCGCTAACAATACAAACTAATCTAAAGAATATTATACACGTAAAGACGCTATAATGTCCATTATGTTTTTGGGGTAAATATGATATAATAACGCAAAAGACCCCGGGGACCATCCCAGGGTCTTACTTTTTATGGACATATGATAGCAAGTTGCACATACTCTATTACAGGCGTAGTCCAACGTGAAGCAGGCTACCTGTCAATAAATTTTACAGCTCCTGCTGCGTTACGCGTACCAAAACAGTCTGCCTTTGGCTGACGTTACCAAAAAAGATGCCCTTGTCAACAATGCAGTCGGCGGCATCGCGTCCCTCTGACAGCTTGATATATTGGTCATCTACTACGCGGTTATTGGTGGGATCAATGCCGATCCAATGGCTGCCGGCGTAAATTTCCAGCCAGGCATGCGTTGCACCCTCGCCCGTCATAAAGCCTGCCACGTAGCGCGCAGGGATGTGGCACAGGCGGCACAGCGCCAGCATGATATGCGTATAGTCCTGGCAGACACCCTCTCCCTGGTCAAGAGCTTGTTGGGCGGTTGTCTGCGTCGTTGTCGTATGTTGTTTGTAGACGAAATTGCGGTAAAGCTCGCTACTCATCACCAACGCCTTTTGTACAGGGTCGTGCATTTTGGCAGCAAGCGCCAGGTAGCGCTCAGCTCCCTGCGTCAGCGTTGTCTGCGGCGTAGGGTAGTAAAACAAGGGCTGCAGACTGCCGCTGTCAATATTTTCACTATTGGTGATGGCGGTGCCATCTACACTGAAGGCAAAGCTATCGTGTGCCTCCAGCAAAAAGCCGGAGCACAGGGTGTTACCGAAGGCGTCACTTGTCCGGCATACGCTTACTGCAGGAGTAATACTATAATCTAACTGCAAAATGCGTTGAGTGCAGGTTTCCTTGGGCAGACAGCGCAGGGCGAAGCTGTGCTTGTAGATGGGACCGGAAAACTTTAGCTGCATTTCGTAATGAAATTTTAGCTTTCTCAAAGGTTATCAATCCTTGAATATATTGTTTAGGCATGGAAGCACTGCGTGCAGGTCGCCTCCTTCTGCGAGGGCCTTGGTTACGGCCGCCAGCTTTTGCTTATCATAATCACAGCGGCTGCGCTCCAAGCGGTAGACCATACGGGTATAGGCAAGCTCCATCGCATTAGTATCATAATCTAAACGGATGTATAAGTCAAGCCTTTCTATGTAGCGGCCGCATTTTATGATGTTGCGGCATTCGCTGCTTTCTACATAATCATCAATACTGCCCCAGAAGGCATACAGGTCATCAATAACCTCCTGCAGGTGCAGCAGGCAGAAGGTTTCCCTTTTGGCGTCCTCCATTACATCCAGTGCCAGCTGGATATAGCCCAGAGCAGTGCTGCTGATGACGTCACGCATAACGCTGGCGTTGTCACAGGCACGCGACAGGTTGCTATATACGGAGTTGGGATCGGTTTCATCAAAAAGATAATTGATAATAAAGGCTTCCTTGCAGCCGTAAACATCAGGAATGGACAGCTTTTCACACACCTTTTTATAGGCATTGGGGTCGCTGTCAAGCATTGTGTCATAAGCTTCCATAAAGGTGCGGATGGTGGTGAAGGCGCGCTCGCTGTAGCGTCCCAGCCAGTATAGATGGTTTGATTTTTCTAACGAGATAATACCCATGTGTCCTTGAAGCCTCCTCCTTGAGATGAATTAACGACGAACGAGTCGGGATTGCGTGAAAAACGTGTCAGACCGCTGGGCCAAACCTTGGTATCCTTGCCACTCAATACGAAGGCGCGCAGGTCAGCTTTACGCAAAACCTCCTTACCGTTATCCATAATCGGCAAATCGATAAAGTCAATAATTTTCTGGGCAATAAAGCGGCGTGGCTGCGTCTGCATGAGGGCGATAAAATCTGCCTTTTGCTGGCTGCTCAAATCGCGGCCGAAGAATACGCCGTAGCCGCCGGCCTCAGATACATCCTTAAAGACAAGCTCGTCAAAGTGCGCCAAAGCGTAGCTGCGGTCCTTTTCGTAATACATGAGATAGGTGGGTGCATTATTGGTGATAGAATCCTCACCCAGATAGTATTTGATCATCTTGGGTACAAAGTAATAAATGCCCTTGTCATCGGCTACGCCGTTGCCGGGAGTGTTCATGATGGCGACGTTGCCTGCGCGGTAGGCGCTGATAAGGTTGGGGACGCCGATGAGCGATTCTGGCAGGAAGGTGAGCGGGTCAAGATATTCGTCGGAGATACGGCGGTAGATGACACCAACCTTCTGCGGCTTGTCCATAGCGCGGTAATAAACGTAGCCGTTATCTACATATAAGTCTGTAGGCATGGCTAAAACGCTGTGCGTCATTTCGGCAAGGTAGGCATGCTCGAAAAAGGCGGCGTTGTAGCGGCCGGGGGTGAGAATGACGGAAATACCGCCGGTGTTGACGCTGGCCATAACGTGTGCCAGCATGTCGCCGTAGTTGCGGTTATCTACAATATTATTGTTAGCATAGCTTTGAGGGCTGGCGATACGGCACAGCTTGCGTGCTATGAGAGGATACGATGCACCAGACGGGATACGTAGGTTATCCTCTAAAATATACCATTTTTTGTCCTGTGCCTGCACCAGGTCGATACCGGAAATATGCGAATAAATCTTGCCAGGCGGGGTGATGCCTGCACACTCTGGCAGATAACCCTTGGAGGAAAAAACAAATTCCTCGGGGATTACCTTGTCCTTAATAATGTGTTGCTCGTGATAGATATCGTACAAAAACATGTTGAGCGCATTTACGCGCTGGATTAAGCCCTTTTCAATTTCAGCAAATTCCTCTGCTGTAATGATGCGTGGAATAGCATCAAAGGGAAACAGCTGCTCGTGAAAGACGTTGTTTTTGTATATGCCAAATTTAACGCCAAAACGCGCTAAAAGCTTGTTAATGTTGTCGGTGTGTTTTACTAGATCCTGCATATATAAGCTCTCCTTCCTTCCTCCCTCAACAAAAAAAGCCAGGACGCGGCAAGCGTCCTAGCTCATAACGTTATTGTAGGCTTTTTACCTGTTACTGTCAAATAGATTTTTTGCTAAGCAGCCGAAGAAGCGACAACTGTACAAAAAGCAACAAAATTAAGGGGCTTACGGCGTTGCCTTGTGGCAGATGTGATATAATGGTTATAGATAAAGTCACAGGAGAGGGAGAAGAGCATTGTGTCAATCTTGAGGATAAATAATAATGGTAGCTGGAAGGCAAACCTGCCGGTCCTGTGGCTGGGGGTGTTTTTGTGCTGCGCCAGCTATACTA
>CAVAHH010000233.1:0-3487 GCA_963588395.1 bacterium | reverse complement strand
GCGATACCCATGGTAATTTGATGCATCTGTTCGAGCGCGACTGCTCCGTGCAGCGCCGTCACCAAAAGCTGGTAGAAATCGCCCCGGCCTTCGCCCTGCCCATAGAACAGCGCCAGGCCATCTGCGATGCCGCTGTAAAGCTGATGAAGAACGTTGACTACATCAGCGCCGGTACCGTAGAATTTTTGGCTACTCCCGACGGCAAGTTCTACTTCATCGAGGTCAACCCCCGCATCCAGGTTGAGCACACCGTCACCGAGCAGATCACAGGCATCGACATCGTACAAACCCAGATCAAAATTGCCGAGGGCTACAACCTGCATGGTCCCGAAATCGCTCTGCCGGAGCAAAAGGATCTGCATACCATCGGTCACGCTATCCAATGCCGTATTACCACCGAAGACCCATCCAATAACTTTATGCCTGATACCGGCAAGCTGATCACCTACCGCAGCGGCGGCGGCTTCGGCATCCGTCTGGACGGTGGCAATGCCTACACAGGCTCTGTAATCACCCCGTATTACGATTCCCTGCTGGTTAAGGCCACCACCTGGGGTCTGACGCACCAGATCGCTATTACCAAGATGCTGCGCTGCCTCAAGGAATTCCGTATCCGCGGCGTCAAGACCAATATCCAGTTCCTGGAAAACGTACTGCAAAACGACCACTTTATCAAAGGTAATTATACAACCGACTTTGTAGATACCACACCCGAGCTGTTTGTCTTCCCCAAAACCTTGGACCGCGGCAACAAGCTCTTGCATTATATTGCCGACATCACCGTCAACGGCTATTCCAACGTCGGCGTACAGCCTAAGCCCGACTTTGCACCGCTCAATATGCCCAAACCCTATAACGGCATTTTGGCACTGGGCGCTAAGCACGTGCTCGACACCCGCGGCGCTGAGGGCCTGGCTGACTGGGTTATAGCACAGCAGGAGGTTTTACTCACCGACACCACCTTCCGTGATGCCCATCAATCTCTGTTTGCAACCCGCCTGCGCACAGCCGACATGTTGCGCGTAATGCGTGATACAGCCGGCAAGCTCCCCGGACTCTTCTCATTTGAATGCTGGGGCGGCGCCACCTTTGACGTTGCCTATCGCTTCCTGGACGAATCCCCTTGGCAGCGTCTGGCACAGTTCCGCGAGGCTGCGCCTAACATTCTCTTCCAAATGCTGCTGCGCGGTGCCAACGCCGTAGGCTACACCAGCTATCCTGATAACGTAGTTAAGCAGTTTATTAAGCTGGCAGCCAAAAACGGTATTGACGTATTCCGTATCTTCGACAGCCTCAACGGCTTAGATAACATGCGTCTTTCTATCGACACCGTACGCGAATGCGGCAAGGTTGCCGAAGCAGCACTGTGCTACACCGGCGATATCTTAGACCCAACCCGCGATAAATACGACCTGCAATATTATGTTAACATGGCCAAGGAGCTGGAAAAGGCTGGCGCCAACATCATCGCCATCAAGGATATGGCCGGTCTGTTAAAGCCAGAGGCAGCCTACCGCCTCGTCAGCAGCCTGAAATCGTACGTCGGCGTACCGATTCACCTGCACACCCACGAGGGTAGCGGCAACGCTATTTACACCTATGCACGCGCTATCGATGCAGGCGTAGACATCGTCGACACTGCCATGAGCGCTATGAGCAGCGGCACCTCCCAGCCCAGTGGCAGCAGCCTGTATTACGCATTAAGCGGACATCCGCGCCAACCGCGCCTGGATGTGGACGCTATGAACGAGCTGTCCCGCTATTGGGAGACCGTACGTCCCTACTACAAGGCTGCAGACCGCACCGAAAACTTCCCCAATCCCGAGGTTTACGTGCATGAAATGCCGGGCGGCCAGTACACCAACCTCAAGCAGCAGGCACAGGCACTTGGCCTCATCCACCGCTGGGAGGAAATCAAGGATATGTATCATCGCGTATCCATGATGTTCGGCGATTTGATTAAGGTTACTCCGTCGTCTAAGGTCGTAGGCGATATGGCTCTTTATATGGTACAAAACGAGCTGACGGAGGAAGACGTTTACGCTAAGGGCGACGTGCTGGACTTCCCTGCCTCCGTAGTAGAATTCTTCGAGGGCCGCATCGGTACTCCGTACCAAGGCTTCCCCGAAAAGCTTCAGCGCATTGTGCTCAAGGGCCGCGCTCCTATCACCGAGCGCCCGGGCGCAGTTCTGCCGCCAGTAGATTTTGAAGATGTCCGCAGCAAGCTGGCCGAAATGGACGCCCCCACATCGGACGAAGCTGTAAGCGCATACTGCCTCTATCCCAAGGTATTCACCGACTGGGTAAAACGCTACAACGAATTTGGTGATGTATCCGTACTCGATACCCCGACCTTCTTCTTTGGCATGACCCCGGGTGAGGTTATCAAGGTTGAAATTGAACAGGGCAAGGTTTTGATCATTAAATTAGATCATATTTCTGAAGCCAACGCCGCAGGCATGCGCACCGTTGTCTTTGAATTCAACGGCCTGCCGCGTGAAATTGAAATCAAGGATCGCAACGCCAAGGCTACCACCGTCAGCCGCAAAAAGGCCGAAAAGGGCAACATGGGTGAAATCGGCGCTTCTCTCTCCGGCTCTGTTGTCAAGGTACTGGTAGAAAAGGGTCAGTCCGTAACCAAGGGTACTCCGCTCATCGTCACCGAGGCCATGAAGATGGAAACAACGCTGTCCGCACCTATCAGCGGTATCATCAGCGCTATTCATGTAGCAGCAGGCGAACGCGTAGAAAGCGGCGACTGCCTGATGGAAATCAGCACCCAGATGTAAAATAACATAACGCATAATGAAAAGCAGCACCTCACGGCGATAAACCGTCGAGGTGCTGCTTTCTTGTGCGCATACAAAGCTACATACGCGTCTTATGATGTTATTAGAAATTACGTTGGTAGGAAACGCTGATAACCTTGCAGGAATTGTTGCGAGTGCGCGCTTCCGCGTAATTATCAGTGCCATTACCCTTAAAGTTCAAGCCGCCGATATCCATCCAGCCAAGAGCGAAGGCCAATGTCTGCTGCTTGTCGTTATAACGGCCGCCCAGGGAGTAAGTACGGCGGTTACCCGTAGGAACCATAAAATCACCGCCATCGTATGGTACAGAAGATCCATCATAGGCAAAGCCTGCCATAATGGCGTATTTATCGCTCAGATTGTGCTCCACACCAACAGCATAGCGCCAACCGCTTTCCCAGTTTTTAGCAGATTCCGAGCTGGTAGCCATCCCCGGAATACCAATCAAGGATTTATCAAAGTATACATTCAAGGCATCGTAGGTGCTCCAGTTAGTACGTGTAGCATTCAGCTCCACGCGGGTCTTTTTATCAAATTTATGGTTATAGCCAAAGGACCAGCTGTCAGGCAGGGTCACAACACCATAGGCATTGCCATATACGTCGCCACCGCCAACTGCGGCGCTTTTAGTGCCATAGCCTCTTAAATCAGCCTCCAGCGAATGGGTGATCCTGCTA
>CAVAHH010000232.1:0-3489 GCA_963588395.1 bacterium | reverse complement strand
GGTTCAAGCTGCTAATACCTGTGGCCATCTGCCTAGCAGCCTGCACCATAATCATTTATATTGTAACCATCACCTCCCTGCCCGATCCCGTGGTAGGCTAAGACTCTGATAAAGACAAAATATCCCGGAGAAAGCTTTTGCAGCCTTCTCCGGGATGTTTCTATTTTCATGTTTATGCAATTACTTACCGCAAATTTTGCCATAGCATTCAGGCCTGCGGTCGCGGAACAAGCCCCAGCTCAGGCGGTCCTGTGCCAGCTGCGCCAGGTTGTACTCCGCATACAGGATCTGCTCTGTATCACGGCCAGCGTCCGCAATAATGGCGCCTGTAGCATCCGTCATAAAGGACGAGCCATAAAAGAGCAACGACGAGCGTTGACCTGCGTTAGCCTCGCACGGCTCCACTGCTTCCAGGCCAATGCGGTTAGCAGCCACCACAGGCATGAGATTCGCAGCGCTGTGCCCCTGCATAACGCGACGCCAATGCGGCATGCTGTCGCATTCCAAAATCGGCTCACTGCCAATCGCCGTAGGGTACAGCAAAATTTCCGCACCATTCAGCGCCAGGCAGCGCGCGGTCTCGGGGAACCATTGGTCCCAGCAGATGCCGATACCTATGCGCCCATACCTGCTATTGAACACAGTAAAGCCGCTGTCACCTGGCTTAAAATAAAATTTTTCCTGATAAAAATGATCATCAGGTATATGGGTTTTACGGTAAACGCCCAAAATCTCACCATCCGCATCAATGCAGGCAATGGAATTATACAGCTGGTTTTCGTCACGCTCAAAAAAGCTTATCGGCAAAACTATTGCCAGCTCCCTTGCCAGGCGCTTACCCAGCTGCACTGCAGGGTTTTGCTCCACCGGCAGGGCGTAGCTGTAAAAATCATAACGCCGCTGCTGACAAAAGTACGGCCGTTCCCACAGCTCCGGCAGCAAAACCAGCTGTGCTCCCTGCGCTGCCGCCTCACGCACCAAGCCCTCAGCATGGCGCAGATTTTCTTCTACCGTCGGCGCACAGCGCAGCTGCACTGCCGCCACCTTCAGCTTGCTCATATCTTCGCTCCCTCCGGAATCTGCTGCGTAATACAATGAATATTGCCACCGCCGGTCAAAATCGCCCGCGCGCTAATCTGCACAATTTTTCGCTCCGGGCACAGCTTGGCCAATATTGCCGCCGCCTGCGCGTCACTGGCTGCGTTTTCGCCGCCAAAGGCAGGCAGGACGACGCTGTCATTACTAAAGTAAAAGTTAACGTAGGACGCCGCCAGACGTTCACCCGCCTCACGCACATCCTCGCCGGCTACAAAGTCAAAGCCTGCCACCTCGTCTGCGCTGATGCACACCGGCACGCTTGGTATAGGCAGCTTGTGCACCACCAGAGCACGCCCCCTGGCGTCCACAGCCTGCTGCAGCGCCGCATAGCTTGCCTGGCTTAAGGCATATTGCGGATCGTTCTCGTCATCCGTCCACGCCAGCACCACCTCGCCCGGACGGATAAAGGCACAGACGTTATCTACATGCTCATTGGTTTCGTCATTATAAATACCACGTGGCAGCCAAATGACTTTTTGCGCTCCTAAAAAGGCGCACAGCCTTGCCTCTATCTGCTCCTTAGTCAAAGCAGGATTGCGTCCCGCGCTCAAAAGGCAGGCCTCTGTCGCCAGCACCGTGCCCTCGCCATCGCAATGGATAGAGCCGCCCTCCAGGACAAAGGGAGCAGCATCATAAAGCGTAAAGCCATATTTTTCGGCAAAGGCTGCTGCAAAGGCATCATCGTGCTCATAATCGGGATAAAGACCATCCACCTCGCCACCCCAGGCGTTAAAGCGCCAGTTCACTCCGCGCAAGGTTCGTCCCTGCTCACCGTCACGCACCACAAATGTAGGCCCGATGTCGCGTGCCCAGCTGTCATCCGTTTCCAGCTGCACCAGCTCCACATTGGCAATACCTGCAAGATAACCCTGCGCTACGCTCAGATGCTTTTCACTGCAGATGACATATACCCTTTCGCTTGCAGCAATAGCACGTATCACTGCTGTAAAGGCCTCACAGGCAGCACGCGCGCCAAAGCTCCACGAGCCCGGACGCTGCGGCCACACGATAATGCAGCCTGCGTGCGGTTCGTACTCCCCCGGCATATAAAAGCCTTCCGCAGCGGGAGTTAAATTTTTCGCCAGCATCATGATAATCTTTCCTTAAAATCGCTATACCCAAAGCGGCGCACCAGCTCCGCCCTCCCGTCTGCGTGCAGCAGCACGATGTCAGGCAGCGGCAGGCCGTTAAAGGTATTGTTTTTCACCATAGTATAAATCGCCATGTCCTCAAAGATCAGCTTATCGCCAGGCTTGATTTCGGTATCAAAGCTATAATCACCAATCACGTCACCTGCAAGGCAGGTCATGGACGACAGGCGGTAGGTATGCTTTTTGACGTTAGCCTCACCAGCACCACGCAGCGGCGGACGATAAGGCATCTCCAGCACGTCCGGCATATGACAGGCGGCCGAAGCGTCCAAAATCAAAATATCCAAGCCGTTATGCACAATATCCAGCACCTCGGTCACCAGATAGCCTGCATTCAGCGCCACCGCCTCACCAGGCTCCAGGTAAACCTGCAAATGATAGGTGTCACGGATATACTTTAATAAATCCACCAGCACATCCAACTTGTAGCCAGGACGGGTGATGTGATGGCCACCGCCCAGGTTCAGCCATTTGAGCCGGCCAAAGTATTTACCGAACTTCGCCTCAAATGCCTTCCAGGTCGTCAGCAAATCATCCGCGTCCTGCTCACACAGGGTATGAAAGTGTAATCCCTCCACGATGTCCGGCAGCTCCTCGGGGAAGTTTGCCAGCGTCACGCCCAGTCGTGAGCCAAAGGCGCAGGGGTCATAAATGGCATGCTCCCCCTCCTGTGTCGAGCATTCGGGGTTGACACGCAGGCCCACGCTGACGCCCGCGGCGGCGCAGAGCTCCTTGTATTTATTAAGCTGCGCTACGCTGTTAAAAATGATATGGTCGCAAAGCTTTACCAGCTCCTGCATATCTGCCTCCTTAAAGGCAGGTGCGAAAACATGGTTTTCCTTGCCCATTTCCTCGTAGCCCAAACGCGCCTCGTAAAGGCCGCTGGCCGTGGTACCTGCAAGGTACTGTCCCATCAGCGGATACAGGCGGAACATAGAAAAGCATTTTTGTGCCAGCAGGATATGGCAGCCGGTTTCGTCCTGCACACGCTTCAAAAGCTGCAGGTTGTGCTTCAAGGCCGCCTCGTCCACCACGTAGCAGGGTGTTGGCAATGCCTTGAGCACCTGCTCCTGCTTTTGCAGGCGCAGCTCCTGCCGCAGTGCCTGCAGCTTGGCGTTACCCTGCTGCTTGCTCACAACATAGGCAGGCATAGTGTTCATATCCTGCATCTTATTCAACAACCTTCGGATTTTCGTCTACTATCCAGGGCAGACCAAACTCGTTAAGCATATCCATGTAC
>CAVAHH010000231.1:0-3521 GCA_963588395.1 bacterium | reverse complement strand
CCTATAAGGTTGAGGTTGGCATTAAGGTGAAGGCCGGCGAAGGCACTAAAAGCTTTGTGACGGATACCATAACCTTTTTCCATAACAGTAATCTGACTAAAGAGGACAAGGATGTCAAAAATTTGCCCGAGGAAAAGGAGCAGCAGGAGACCGTCAGGCAATACAGAGGCAAGGTAGCGATTATCATTGATGATTGTGGTTCAGATATGGCGTCTGTGCGTAAGCTGCTCAATACGGGATTACCTTTTAGCTACGCAATTTTGCCCAACAAGGCCTATAGCAGCGATGTGCTGGAAATGGTCAAGAGCAAGGGACGCGTGCCCATGCTGCATCTACCTATGGAGCCGCTTGACGCAGGTGCTGCAAGTGAGGGCAGTACCACCATCCGCACCGGTCTTTCTGCCAGCGAAAAGCTGTCACTTACGCGTAAGGCCTTAAGCAGCCTGCCGGGCGTTGTGGGCGTAAACAATCATCAAGGGTCCAAGGCTACGGCGGATAAGGACACCATGCGCGTGGTTTTGCAGGAGCTGAAGCGTCAGGGGCTGTTCTTTGTAGACAGCCGCACCAATTCCGCTTCTGTAGCGCGCCAGATGGCGCAGCAAATGGGCGTGCGCACAGCACGCAACGATATTTTTTTGGATAACAGCAGTGACGTGGAGGCAATACGCCGGCAGGTTTACAAGGCCTTTGCTATGGCCGAAAGGAACGGCAGCGTTATTGCTATCTGCCATGCACGCACTAATACAGCCAAATGCTGGGAAAAATATGCTGCAGAATTTAAGCGCACCGGCGTGACCTTTGTGCCCGTGACGGCTTTGCTGTATTAAAATCAGCTAAGGCTGATATTGATAATAAAGTTTATAAGTAATTGTTGTATTATGGACTAAAATGATACATAATTACGGTGAAGTTTCTGATTTCAATAAAAGAGGTAGCAAAATGTCTAATTATGTAGAAGAAACCATTGAAAAATACGAAAAGTATATTAATCCTGCTCAGGCCAAGCTTTTTCGCTTTATGGGTCTGGCGAGCGTGGAGGGTCATGCCGAGGGCTGGACGATTACTGACAGCGAGGGGCAGGAGTTCATTGACTGCCTGGGTGGTTACGGTATGTTTGCCCTGGGTCACCGCAATCCCAAGGTGGTGGAGGCAGTGGAGCGTGAGCTGCACGCTATGCCGATGTGCGGCAAGGTGCTGTTTAACCGTCCTATGGCCGATTTGGCAGAGGCTTTGGCCGAAATTACCCCCGGTGATTTGCAGTACAGCTTTTTTGTGAACAGTGGCACAGAATCTGTCGAGGGCTGCTTGAAGGTGGCACGCCTGGCAACCAAGCGCAAAAAATTCGTTGCTGCTAAAAACGCCTTCCATGGCAAAACCTTTGGTAGTCTTACCGCTACAGGACGCGATATGTACCGTGACCCGTTTAAGCCGTTGCTTGAGGGCTTTACCCATGTAGAATATGGTGACGCTGCAGCACTGGCAGATGTGGTGGATGACGAGACCGCTGCTGTTATTTTGGAGCCGGTGCAGGGCGAGGGTGGTATCATCGTGCCGCCTGCAGGCTATCTGCGTCAGGCAAAGGAAATTTGTGAGGCTAAGGGCGCACTGCTGATAGCGGACGAGGTGCAGACCGGCATGGGCCGTACCGGCGAATGGTTTGGCGTTGATCATGACGGCGTGACGCCTGATCTGATGGCCTGCGCTAAGGCCCTGGGCGGCGGCGTGATGCCTATTGGCGCGATTATCGGTACACCGCGTGCCTGGGCAGGTCTTATCGAAGCACCGTTTTTGCACACCTCCACCTTTGGTGGCAACCAGCTGGCCTGTGCTGCGGGCGTAGCTGCTATTAAAACCATCAAGGAAGAGGATATGTTGCGCCGCGCGCGTGAGGCAGGCGCTTATCTGAAGGCAGGGCTGGAGCAGATCGCTGCCGACTTCCCTACTGTTATCAAAGAGGTGCGTGGTCGCGGTATGATGCTTGGCATAGAGCTGACCAAGGAGGGCGCAGGCGGTATGCTGATGAGCCTGATGATCAACCAGCACATTATCGTTGCCTATACGCTCAATAATCCCAAGGTTATCCGCATGGAGCCGCCGCTGATTATGCCTAAGGAGGTTATTGACCACGTACTGGAGGCCTTCCGCACAGCTGTAAAAGAAACTGCTGACGTAATAGAGGATTTATAAAAAGGAGAAAGAACATGCCATACGTAGAAAGCAAAACCATCATAAAGGGTGATGGCCAAAAGATTTATGATATTGTCAAGGATATGGCTGCTTATCCGCAGTTTATGCACGATCTGGTAAGCGTGGAAATTTTGGAGCGCGGTGCTGATTATACCATCTCGCACTGGGTGAGCAATGTCGACGGCCGCAAGATTGTCTGGACGGAGCGTGACACCTTTTATCCGCAGGATTTGAAGATTACCTACGCACAGACAGAGGGTGACTTAAAGCGCATGGAGGGCCAGTGGCTGATTGTGCCACAGGCAGATGGCTGTGAGGTGACGTTGGCAGTAGATTTTGAATTTGGTATTCCTATGATCGCGGGCCTTTTGAATCCGATACTAAAGAAAAAAGTTCGTGAAAACAGTGAAAATATGTTAAACTCTATCAAGGCACAAATTGAAAAGTAATGTAATAATTGTTATAATATAAAGAGCGGGCGGGAATAGTCCGCTCTTTGTTGAATATATTTATTTTTGAGGAGGAACATTACATATGAAAACAGCTATGCTGATGGCCTTGATGACAGCTCTCCTGATGCTTATCGGTGACTTCTTCGGCGGCCTTCAGGGTATGACGTTTATGCTCTTTATAGGTGTGGCTATGAATATTTACACCTATTGGAACAGTGATAAAATGGTGCTTGCTCACTATAAAGCTAAGCAGGTAGATAGAAGTAGCGCCCCCGAGCTTTACGGCATCGTGGAAAAGCTGGCGCAAAAGGCCAATATTCCTATGCCCAAGGTTTATATTATTGATAGTCCTGTCCCTAATGCCTTTGCTACCGGACGCGATCCGGAGCATGCAGCCGTGGCAGTAAACACAGCCCTGGCTGATATCCTGGATAAGGATGAGCTAGCAGGCGTGCTCGGTCACGAGCTGAGCCACGTTAAGCATCGCGATATCTTAATCAGCACCGTGGCAGCCTCTATGGCAGGTGCTATCAGCACTATTGCCCAATGGGGTATGTTCTTGGGCGGTGGCCGTGATGAAAATGGCGAAAGCCGTAATCCTATCGCTACAATTTTAGTGATGCTCGTCGCACCTTTGGCAGCAGCGATGATTCAGATGGCAGTATCGCGCTCGCGTGAGTATATGGCAGATAAATCCGGTGGTGAGCTCTGTGGCAATCCTAACGCCTTGGCAGACGCGCTGCTCAAGATTGAAGCCTTTGCTAATCGCCGTGTAATGCCCGGTGCCACCGAAGCAACTGCGCATATGTTTATCATCAATCCCTTTTCCGGCGTAAACGCTAAGCAGCTTTTCAGCACTCATCCCTCTACGCAGGAGAGGGT
>CAVAHH010000230.1:0-3522 GCA_963588395.1 bacterium | reverse complement strand
AATTTCACAGGCAAAAAATGGCGTAAAGTTCAACCTGAAGGCCGCTAATGGTGAAGTAATTGCCACCTCCCAGGTTTATAAGGCTGAAAAGTATTGCCGCAAGGGCATTGCGAGCGTTATTGCCAACGCACCGGTTGCAGCGATTGAGGATCAGACGGTGGAAGGCTACGAAAAATGCAAGCATCCCAAATTTGAAATCTATAAGGACAAGGCCGGCGAGTTCCGTTTCCGCCTAAAGGCTACCAACGGCCAGATTATCGCGACCGGCGAGGGCTATAAGGCTATGTCAGGCTGCAAGCGTGGCATTGCGTCCATCCAAAAGAACGCAGTGGATGCTAAAATCATAGTAGAAGAACCCAAGACAGAGCCCAAAGCAGAATAATCATATAAAGCATATATAAGACAAAAAAAGACTGCTGTGCGTAACAAAATGGACCGCCTCCTGTCAGCTTGACGGGAAGCGGTCCGCATAAGGCGCAGCGGTCTTTTTTATATGTTTATTTTCCTCGTAGCTCGAGCACTACCATCTCCGGTGCCACCTCGGTGCGTACAGGCGGGCCCCAGAAGCCGTAACCGTTGCTGGTAATGGCGGTGAGGCTGCCAAAGCTGCTGCGGCCGTAATCAAGCTTATACATGCGCTTGGTCACCAAACGGTTGGGAAAAAGCTGACCGGTGTGCGTGTGGCCTGCCAGGTACAGGTCATAGCCGGCCTGCGCGGCGGCGTCTAGCCTGCGCGGCTGGTGGTCCATGATGATGCTGTAATATTTGTCATTGTCGGCAGACAGGGCAAATATGCTATCTGTGGTGCGGTTGTGGATCCAATCGTCGATGCCGGTGATCTTCAGCCTACCGTCTAAGATGACGTCCGCGTCCTTGAGCACGTGGATGCCATGCTCCTTGAGCATGCGTCCCCACAGCGCAGGGTTGTCCATGTATTCGTGGTTGCCATAGCTCATGTAGGTACCAAGCGGTGCGTTGATACGTGCCAGCGCGCCCAGTGAGTCCTGCTGCGTGACATAAAAGATCTTTTCGTCAATGATATCGCCGGCAATCAGCACAAGGGCTGGCTGCAGGGCATTGACGCGTGCGGCGAGCCTGGCGGCGTAGTTATAGCCCAAAATGCGTCCCATATGGATATCCGTCAAAAAGACAATTTTATAGCTTGTGCCTGCAGGGAGCTTATCTGTAACAAGCTGCTCGGTGCGCACTGTGGGATGAAAGGCGCGCCAGCTGCCCCAGGCAATGAAGCTGATGATGCAGATAAGGCCTGCAGCGGCGATTTTGGCGTTGGGTAGGTGCACCCCAAAGGCCTTGGCAGTGAGCCAAGCCAGACCGTGCATGGCAGCGATAAGTAGGGTGTAATAGCCAAAGGCTATCCATAGTCCCTCCAGCCAGGCAGATGCCCGTGTAAGCAGTAGCGGCGTTGACGGCGGCAAAAGGATGCTGATGACGGTATTGACGGCCAAAAGCCAAAAGATTATACCGAAGAACCAGCTGCGGGCAAAGGCAAAGTTTTGGCGGTAGTAGATATAACCTACAAGGCTCATGATAAAATCTATCGAGCCAATAAAAAGTAAAATGCGCATAGACTGCTCCTTCAACTATAGTTCATATAAGGTAATTACTGATATATTATACTGTCTGAAGCACACTCTAAGTCAAGGGACAGTTGTGAAGAATAAGCAAAAAAAGAGCTGCCAGGCTGCAAGCTTTGTAACGGCAGGCCTCCTTAAAACAGCTCTTGAACCTTTTATTGCTTGTGGCAGACGTCCTGGCCTTATGCCTCGGGGATGGCACCAACGCCTGGCAGGATGATGGACGGACGGTAGGAAAATTCCTTGATATTTTCGGTGGTGCTCACGCCGCTCAAAACCAGTGCAGTCATGAGGCCGCTTTCCATACCGGCAACGATGTCTGTGTCCATGCGGTCGCCAATCATAGCGGCATCCTCGGAGTGCACGTCCAATAGGCGCAGTCCTGTGCGCATCATGAGGGGATTAGGCTTGCCTACGAAGTAGGCCTTTTTGCCTGTGGCCAGCTCGATGGGGGCAACCAGCGCACGGCAGGCAGGGATGATGCCAAAATCCGAGGGACCTGTAAGGTCGCTGTTGGTGGCAACCAGACGCGCTCCCTTGTTGATCAGGCTTACGGCCTTGATAATCATGTTGTAATTATAGGAATTGGTTTCACCCACAACGACGTAGTCGGGGTTGACATCGTTCATGGTGATGCCTGCGTCGTACAGCGCGTTGACCAGGCCGGGAGCACCGATGACATAGGCACTGCAGCCGGGAGCCTGGGAATGGATGAACTTGGCGGTGGCGAGGGCGCTGGTGTAAAAATGGCTTTCGTCTACTTCCAGACCCAGACGCAGCAGCTTTTGCTGTAGCTCCCTGGGACTGCGCTCGCTGGAATTAGTCAGGAACAAAAAGCTTTTGTTTTCTTTGTATAACCAGCTCACAAATTCGCCCACACCGGGCAGCAGGCTGTTGCCGTGGTAGATGACACCGTCCATATCGCAGATAAAGCCGCTTTTGGCACGCAGTTTAGCTAGCAGCTCTTCGTATTTTTCTTGCTTGTGCATATTTTTTACTTCCTTCTTTATTAGTGTACACCCTTATTATGAAAGAAAATCTTTTTTTTGACAAGGTCAATGGAGCGATTTTGTAAAATAAACAGTTAAAAGTTTGTAAAAAAATATTTTTCCCAGCATAGCTTTATCGCATAATGTTAAAAGAATTCTGAAGATGACAAAAAGACATGCTTAAGGTTGACATATAAGTTGTATAGTGGTAAAATAAAATATTTTTGACAACATCAAAACAGAGTGCTACAATATATTTATCAAGATTATGAGTTTAGGAGGGTTGAAAATGTTTGCTACAGGTGACCGGGTTGTCTATCCGTTGCATGGCGGGGCTATTGTCAGGGGTGTTGAGGCACGCATACAGGGAAATGAAAACGTGGAATATTATATTTTACAGATGCTGTTTGACAGTATGACAGTATCCGTACCGGTAAAAAGCGCTGATCGTTTGGGGTTGCGTTATATAGGTAATGAAGAAACATTGACAGCGATAGAAAGTGTTCTGCACGAAACGCCGGACGTACATTCTATCAAATCGATTTCCTGGAACAGACGCTTTCAGCTCTATATGGAAAAAATCAAAAGCGGCAGCGTTACCGAGGTCGCCCAAATTTTTAAGATCCTTACGCTGCTTGAACGCGACAAAAAAATATCTGTGGGAGAGCGCAGGCTGCTGCATAGCACTAAGCAGATCCTGCAGAGCGAGGTTATGCTTATCCGTAATGTGGACGCAGACGAGGCTGGTGACTGGTTAGAGCATTGCTGCGATTAAGTATCGTTCATAGGCCGTTTTAAAGCTGCCGGTTGAGTCTGGCTGTTTTAAAACGGCTTTTTGCAAATATTTTAAGGCTTTTTTTCAGTAATGTCATAATTCCTTGTTCGGAATGCTTGTAATTTGTGGACTATGGCTGTATTATATAATTGATGTAGTGGCG
>CAVAHH010000229.1:2619-3534 GCA_963588395.1 bacterium | reverse complement strand
TCCTTAGCCAGGTCATAGCTGGTTTCGGGAACGGGGTTAGCTAAAGCAAAAACAATAGCTTTTTCGGCCATGCTTTGCATAATTTCCTTAGTAAAAACATTGGGAGCAGAAGCGCCGATCAAAACATCAGCACCCTTAGCAACGTCAGCAAGCGTTCCCTGGACATGCTCTTTATTGGTCTTTTGCGCAAGATATGCTTGAATTCTGTCCAGCTTGGCATCAATGCCTTCATACAGCGCGCCAAAGCGGTCCACCATAATGACGTTTTTCGCCCCCATATTCACCAGCAGACGGCCGATAGCACTGCCTGCGGCACCACAGCCGTTGACAACGAACCTTGCTGTGGTAAGCTTTTTACCAACAAAGCGCAAGGCTCCCAAAACAGCCGAAAGACAGGCAATAGCAGTTCCATGCTGATCATCATGGAACACTGGGATATCACAGATTTCCTTTAAACGGCATTCAATATCATAGCATTTCGGGGAAGAAATATCCTCTAGGTTAATGCCTGCGTAATTGGGCTGCAGAAGCTTTACCGTGCGAATAAATTCCTCAGGATCCTTGGTATCCAGGCAAACAGGTACAGCATCCACATCACCAAAGGTCTTAAACAAGGCGGCCTTGCCCTCCATTACGGGAATTGCAGCCTCAGGTCCTATATCACCCAAGCCCAGTACACGTGTGCCATCTGTAATGATGGCAACCATATTACCACGGCAGGTGTACTCAAAGGACAGGTTTTTGTCTTCCTTGATATCCTTGCAGGGTTCGGCAACGCCCGGGGTGTAGGCAACAGCCAAATCGTGCCTGTTGGCAATAGGCACCTTGCTTACAACCTCAATTTTACCGTTGTTTTCTAAATGTAATTTTAAAGCTTCTTCTCGCAAAGTCATCGTCATCTTCTTTTCCCTCCGA
>CAVAHH010000229.1:0-2609 GCA_963588395.1 bacterium | reverse complement strand
ACTTATTGTATATTAAACTACCCTGCTTTGCAAGATATTTTCTTTGTATACTACGTTATTACATTTATTTTTTAGAAAATTGTTAGTTACTTGACAACCAATTCCCTGATTTACCGAAGGAAACAGTTATGCCCCCATACTTCGCCAAAGGCTATAAGCTTACGTTTTACTGCAGCTTATTAAATTCTCCGTTGTAGCGGTAACCTTCTTTAGCATAGGCATCCGGATCCGCATAACGGTTGATATTTTCTTTCAGGGTACAGACTTCAGCAATGCAGTCGTTCACCGCGTTTTTAGTATTGATACGCGGATCGTCCTCACTTGCCAGCACATAGCCGGCTACACGCAGCATACTGCTGTCATATTCCTTAATACCGTAGTCATAGGAATAAAGCACGCCGTCAACCACAGTTGCTTCCTTTAAGCCAACCTTGACGGTGCTGTATTTGCCAACAAGCTTATCACCGCTGCCAACGCCTGCAAGCTGCAGCTGTACAACAACAGGCATCCAATTTGGACGGGTTACCA
Organism: bacterium; assembly: GCA_963588395.1. Classification (GTDB taxonomy): domain Bacteria; phylum Bacillota; class Negativicutes; order Acidaminococcales; family Acidaminococcaceae; genus Phascolarctobacterium_A. The sequence goes on along the minus strand of CAVAHH010000229.1, from coordinate 2,081 downwards.
GCATCACATCACTGGCAGCAAGATCCTTTTCTGGAGCGCGCTTAACCATCTGTACAGCAAAACGCTTGCCATATTTTTCGGTAAGATAGGCTTCAAATTCAGCCTTGCCCTTTTCCACGTCGTTGTCGCTGTTTTGTGCCTGCAGTACAGCTTCACGGACTTGATACCACAGCACCACCTTGCTGGCAGGCGCTGCTGCCGCCACTGCGCAAATAGCGCAAACGCACAAACACAAAATACCAAGAATGAGCTTTTTCATAGAATATTCCTCCTCACTATCCTAGTTTAATAATATTTTAACAAGAAAACATCATTATGAAAAGAGCATACAGCCTGTTTTAGCAGTCATCCGCACTTTTTATACACCTTAAGCTATAGCCTATCCCAAAGTGCTGCTGCAAGCAACCGTTATCACTGCAGATAATAATTTCCGTCAGCAGTTTCTCTTACACTGGCAGCAAAAAACGCCTGTGCCAGCTTTACAAGATACGCTGTATCCTTAGCGCCAGCCATTTCATAAGCCGAATGCATAGCCAGCTGTGCCAAGCCAATATCAACAGCCTTTACAGCCACCTGCGTTGTGGATATGTTTCCCAGCGTCGAGCCGCCGGCCATATCCGAACGGTTATAAAAAAGCTGCACGGGAATATCAGCATTTTGCGCTAACAGCTGCACCATAGCTCCGGACACCGCATCCGTAGTATATTTTTGATTAGCACTATATTTGATAACTACTCCCTCATTAGGATAAACCTTATTCGTCAGGTCATTCTTTTCAATGTGATTAGGATGCACCGCATGCGCATTGTCTGCCGACAGCATCAAGCTATTAGCCAAAGACATCAGATACGCCTCTTCATCCATGCCCGAGGCAAGATTTATGCGCCGCAACGTATCCTTTAACAATGAAGCACCTGCTCCCTGCTTCGTCCCACTGCCCACCTCTTCGTTATCCAGCATGCAAAATACCGGCACGCTGTCACCAATATCAGCAGACAAAAAGCCCTCTAACCCTGCAAACACACATTGCAGGTCATCCAGCCTGCCACTAGCCACATATTCCTGCTCCACGCCCACAGCCAGCGCAGGCATCCGGTTATAAAGAAAAAGCTCTGTATCCAAAATCTGTTCCGCTTTAACCTGACAGCTGTCAGCCACAATCTTAAGCAAAGCATTTTGGGCAGCAATACCGCCAATAAGCGGCAGCATATCTGTTTGCGCGTTGAATTTAAAGCCGTCATTAGCTTCCCTGTTCATATGGATTGCTAAATTAGGAATCAGCAGTAAATCCTTTTCAATATTCACTAGCCTTGATTCCAAACGTCCATCAACCTGACACAGCACGCGACCTGCAACAGACAACGGCCTATCCAGCCAGGTATTGAGCAACATGCCGCCATATTTTTCCACATTCAGCTTTACGTATTTATTATCTACTACAATCTCTGCATTATTCTTAAGCTTAAACGCAGGCGAATCACAATGGCAGGCGTAAATCTGAAAGCCAAGATATGCGTTTTGCGGCAATACAAAGGCTAGTAACGCCGATCCGTTGCGGCTGACGTAGTATTTGCCACCTGGTTGTAACTGCCACCTTTGGCTTTCCTGCAGCTCTACAAAACCGGCAGAAGCCAACTGCTCCTTAATATTATGCACTGCAAAAAAGCTATTAGGCGTAGCATCCAAAAAAGCACACAGCCTATTGTTCATTTCCTTAAAATTTATTTCCATTGTATCAGAATCCTCCTATGTTTTATTGCACCAGTCAGCATATGCTATTTGATCATTTCCAATATTAATCTTAACCAAAGTTATTGTCCTGGTGTTCTTACTGTCATGTACACCTATCCTAAAGAGGATTATAACACAATACTGATGTATATTACGCGATGTCACAAAACTGCTACAAAATACAAATCCACAAAAGCTATGCCATCAAAATATAACAAAAAATGTCAGCCCGAGTAAAGAACAAATCAACGCTACTATAATCTTGTCAAAGCATAACAACAAGCAGTCTGCTATTTGTTCCTCCACCACATAATATATATCGACCAGAAAATACTGACTGAGAGTAGGCG
>CAVAHH010000228.1:0-3558 GCA_963588395.1 bacterium | reverse complement strand
CTCTATAGCCTTTTCATTGCCCTCCTGCACAGCTTCCAGCAGTTCATTATAAGCGGCCTGCAGTGCTTTGTTGGGTGCGCCGTTTTTGGCAAGCTTGTTGATGTTTTCTAAAGCAAGCTGCTGCGCTACCGCAGTTTCACTGTCCTCAGTAGCAAGCAGCACCTTTTGAATGTACTGTGGCAGCTCCTGCCTGCTGATGATATCCCTGCCGCCTGTAAAAGCGTTCTCGCCCTTGCTATAGCCATCGTATAAGGCCCTTGCTGCCTCTGTCCATGTCTTGCTATGGAACATCTGCGCCTGCAACGTATCGATAATAGCGCTACGCATTTTTACACCTGCGCCATGTATCTTTTCGGACAGCTTCATACCGCTGGCGTCCCACTTGTCAGCTAATTGCTTGCCCCATTCCTCACGCTGGTCAATCGTCAGCACGCTTGGCATAATGCCATAGCCATAGCAGGCAGCTTCTATCAGCATATCCTCCAGGCCGTCAAGCTTAAATAAATCGTTATATTCCTTGCTTAGCTTGCCCACGGCAGCGTTTACTGTCATACCGCCCTCTATTAGCTCGTAAAGGCGTTCCACCGCAAGCCTTGCCTGCTTCTGCCAGCGCTGGCTGAACCTGCTTACAAGCTTTTGCAAGATGCTTTCATCGCGCTTCATGGCTCAGCACCTATTCCAGCTCAGTGCCTGCAAGCTGCACCATGTCAAGCTTCTGCTCCTCACTTTTGGCCTTAAAGTCATCTATCATGGCCTGCATTTCATCGTCTTTAATCTCTGGCAGATAACTGGTGATAACACGCTTGAAAATACACAGGTCAAACTCATCACCAAAGTTCAGGCCTTTGGCAATCTGGGCATTATTAAGCTCTGTCTGCACATCAGCAATACTGAAATCGTTGGGATAGTTGACGTTGTACTCAAACTCAAGGCCTGTAAAGCGCTTGAACAGGTCCGCTACCAGCATTTCCGCATTCTCCAGAATGTCAGCAAAATCGCTCAACACCTGGTTAGTACGTTCAAAATCCCACTGCTTCGCCACACCGCTCTGCTCACTCTTAACACCTGTGATGTTGACAACGCCAGCCATACGGTAACATTCCTGCTGCAGGCGGTCAATTTCGTTATGCAGGATGTTGGCAGGATCGGCAGCTGGAGCGATAAACTTAGGCTCATGGCTTGCCTCACTAGGAAAGCCTAAAGCGTTGTTGGTGCCTAAAATCAAATCATCCGTGGAATTACTGGGATATACCAAAACGCTAAAGGTCTGGTTAATCAAAATATCGTTCAGCCAGGAGCTCATGTTGTAAATCGCTAAACTCGTCTTAGCCATGCTGATAAATTCACTGGGCGGTAACGGATTAAAGCTTTCATTATCAAGCTTGGAGGGAACAGGGATAACAGGCGTCATACCTAAATTCCACGTTCCTTTGTGCTGTCCTTTGCTGTCGATAAGCTCCCAGCCCTCAGGCGTCAGCGTACGCACAGCCGGCGTTGTTTCCTGGTAGCCATCGGCCTCGTAATATTTAAATTTCGTTATACGGCCAAACTTATCGACGTTAATCTCAATCACCCGTCCCGGGTCCACAACAAAGGCATAAGGCAGATTGTTGCGGTCAGCCTCTAGTGCCGCCAGCGAATTGCTTTCAAGGTTTTCCGCCCTGTCCACTACGATAAAGCTGGTGCCGTTGATTTTAGCCTTCAGCGCTGCCTGCTTCATCAGGTCCTTAATCCTGCTGCCCTTAAAATCAACATCATCTGCGAACGTATTCCATGCGTTTGCACCCATGCCCTTACACTCACGGATAGCGGGTGTTTTAAAAATCGGTGCCACGTGCGCATCCACGCAGGGACGGAAGTAATTTAGGTAGTAGGCCAGCTCCTTGCGTGCCCTGTACTTGTCTTCTGTCTCACGCTCATGCTTGCGCAGGTACGTGCCGTCATAAAAGCCGCCCATGCCCTCGTAGCTGTCACGCAGCAGCTTATATGTAGCCATATGGTTATTATTCATTACTTATCACCTCAATAATTGATGCGCATTGCTGTAGGCCTTACGCCCTCTACAATGCTTTCACACACACCTGTCAAAGCGTCCGGTGCGTCATCGTGCGCGTTGCGTCCTTCCTTCTGGTACTTGCTTAGTGCGTCATAAAACTCTGCCCAACGGTTCTGCCAGCCGCTAGGGAAATAAATATGCTCCATGCACCAGGTGGCGTTAGAAAGAATGCGTGCCACCTTGTTTTTGTGCTGCGTAAACCAGTTAACATGTACGCTGTTCTTAACCAGCCTCTGCACGTTTCTGGCAAAGCCACGGCCGCCGTTGTTGCTTTCTACCCTTGCCGCCTTTACCCTGTTGCGTTCCAGTATGGCAGCTGTCGCAGGCTCAGTGAACTCCATAGGCTTCTTGGTATAAAGCACGTCCAGCACATAAGCTTCATCCGCAAACGTCCTGCCATATACAATGCAGCAAAGGAAATCGGCGCCCGTATCCGCTGTATCCACATAAGCACAAACCTGCTTGAACTGCGGCAGTGCTCCGTCGTAGGTCTTGAAACTGTTATACAGCCTGCCCTTAATATCTATGGGTTCCTGCTGGTAGTTGGCACTCCATATATCAAGCCCCATCAGCTTTTTCTTAGCCTCACAGCTGGCAGCACTCAGCACGCCCTCGCAAAGCATGCTGCCATCATCCTGCACGGCCTTCATGTTGATGTGCTCTATCTGGTCCTTTGGGAAATACGCCAGCGCCTTACCTGCCAGATCATCACTTGCCCAGCGCGTCATAATAAGGATGATTTTACCGCCCTCTTCAAGACGGCTCAGCATGGTCTGTGTGAACCAATCCCAGTGCTTTTCCTTGACGTTCTCATTATATGCTTCCTCAGCATTCTTTATCAGGTCGTCAATAATCATCAGCTTACAGCCAAAGCCTGTGGCCGTGCCTGTTGGCGATGTTGCAAGGTAATTATTATGTTGTCCCTCTAAGCTCCACAGGTTCATAGCGCCATCGCCGCGCTTAATCTTTGTATTTGGGAACACATCACTATACACAGGCCTGTAGATATCGGCCTTTACCTCGCCTATATCATCACGCACGTTTTTGCTGAAGCGCGTAGACAAGGTTTCATTGTATGATCCTATCATTACCTGCAAGCCATTGTCCCTGCCCAAAGCCCACTCAACGAAGTTGCCGGCGGTATAGCTCTTGCCGTGACGTGGTGGCAGGTTAATGACCAACAACGTTTTGTCTGACACTAAAAAGCCTTGCAGCGTGTCACATAGTATTTCCAGGTATTTGCGTTCAGGCTTATAAAAATCAGGATTTTTCAACCTGGCATAAAAAAAGAACCTGCGTCTTGCAAGCTCTATTTTCGCCCCTAAAGCAATAAGCTTCTTATCCATCTTTCGCCAGCCTCTTCAACTCTGCCTCGGTCAGTGCCGCATAGGGATTATACAGCTCGCCTGATACTTCCACACTCTCTTTAGGCTTCATACCCATAGTATCACGGTAAATTTCAAAAGCGTGCAAATTGCCACGCTTAGCCTTAAGCTTGAGCG
>CAVAHH010000227.1:0-3562 GCA_963588395.1 bacterium | reverse complement strand
CTGGTAGACGAGGCTACCTCCTCCAAGGCCCCCATCGCTAAGCTGGCAGACAAGGTCAGTAGTTACTTTGTTCCTGCCGTTATCAGCATCGCTATCATCGCTGCCGCCGTCTGGCTGGCCTTGGGTGCAAGCTGGCATTTTGCTATAACTATCGCCATTTCAGTGCTGGTTATCTCCTGCCCCTGCGCACTAGGATTGGCAACACCAACCGCCATCATGGTCGGCACAGGCCGCGGCGCCAAAAACGGCATTCTAATCAAATCTGCCACCGCACTCGAAACTGCTCATAAAATCGATACCGTAATTTTGGATAAAACGGGTACAGTCACTGCAGGCAAGCCAGTTGTGACTAATATTTTGCCAGCAGATGGTATCAAAGAAGACCTGCTGGCTCTGGCTGCAGGCCTGGAGCAGCTGTCCGAACATCCGCTGGCGCAAGCCATAGTCAGTGCCGCCGCTGAGGCGCAGCTACAGATCCCTACCGCTACAGACTACAAGCAAATCCCCGGTCAGGGAGTTACGGCCACTGTCGCCGGCAGCACCTACGCCGGCGGTAATTTAACGCTCATGCAGGCGCAGGGCGTGAATATAAGCGTTCTGCAAGCCCAGCACGACGAGCTGGCCGCCTTAGGTAAAACACCGCTGTACTTTACCAGTGGTAGCAAACTTTTGGGTTGCATTGCCGTTGCTGATACAGTGAAACCCACAAGTAAGGAGGCTATCGCCCAGCTAAAGGCTATGGGCATACAGGTGCTTATGGTTACTGGTGACAACAAGGCCACCGCCGAAGCCATCCGCACCCAAGTAGGTCTTGATGAAGCCATCGCCCAGGTGCTGCCGCAGGATAAGGAGCTGGTCATCCGCAAGCTGCAGGCAGAGGGACACAAGGTGGCCATGGTAGGTGACGGCATTAACGACGCACCTGCCCTAGCACGCGCCGACGTTGGCATCGCCATCGGCGCAGGCACCGATGTTGCTATCGAGGCTGCAGATATGGTGCTCATCAAAAGCGATCTTTTGGACGTACCTAAGGCAATCCGCCTCAGCCGCAGTGTCATGAAGAATATCAAGGAAAATCTTTTTTGGGCCTTTATCTATAACACCATTGGTATTCCCCTGGCAGCAGGCGCATTTTATACAGTCTTCGGCTGGCTGCTCAATCCGCTCATTGCCGCTGCCGCAATGAGCTGCAGCTCTGTTTCCGTCGTTACTAACGCCCTGCGTTTGCGCTTCACCAAGCTATAACGCAGCCCACTGCCTACTCGACATACACCTGTAGGCAGACATATAAATATATACAAAAGGAGAGATTTATTATGACTAAAACTATTTCTATCGAAGGCATGCACTGCCAGCATTGCGTAGCCGCAGTTGAGGATGCCCTGTACGCTGTAGCAGGCGTAAGCTATGTTGATGTTTCCCTGGAAAAAAACAACGCCGTCGTTGAAGGCGAAGGCCTGGATGACGCTGCTTTGAAGGCCGCTGTAGAAGACACCGGCTTTGATGTAAGCGCAGTAAAATAAGAGCTTAAGCACAAAAACCTCCCTGTCTGCCCTCACACCTGGCAAGTAGGGAGGTTTTTGATATTCTGTCAGTTTACTCCAACATTTATGCTCTCAATTCGCTGTACAATTGATCTATCTTCATGTCCAGATAAGCATTGGAGAGAATTTTTCCCTCACTTTGCAGCTCTACTATCTTATCTAGGGCATTAATATAAAACCAGGTGTCAATCGGCAGCATGCTGGAAAGAAACATATAAACCAAATAAACCGGGAAGCAAAAACCTTAAACACTGCTGCTCCCGGCAAAGAGCCTAAGCCTGATAGTACTCCTACTAAAACGCCGGCAGCACCTACGCTTAAATCGGAGCAAATGCTTGCAATCAAAAGGAAGTACAATGAGCTGGTACCGGCAGAATACAGAATCATGCTTTTACAGCTACAAAATTACTTAGTAGCTAAATTTGTCCCCAAAACCTTTTCTAAGCAGCTTCTGCGTCTGATAAAGGAAAAGGATCTGAACGAAATCGACGTCTATAAGGCTGCCAACATCGACCGCAAGCTGTTTTCTAAAATCCGCCGTTCAAGTTATCATCCCAGCCGCAAAACTGCCATCGCGCTCATCCTTGCAGCGCATCTATCATATGATGAAGCTATTGCTCTGCTGCAGCTTGCAGGCTATTCCCTTTCTAATTACGAAAAAGCAGACGTCATTATTGAATTTTGCCTGATAAATAAAATCTACGACCTTATGCTGGTCAATGAACTGTTGCTAGAATACACTGATGCTACTCTCTGACCTTGTAAACACAGTATAGCATTTTATATTAGCAAAGTGGTCGCAATAAAAGCGACAATGGTAAAAAATCCTTCTTTACTTTTGCTATTAAGCTTTATATGCTTCTGGCACGAGCGCAAAGCAAACGCCCTGTCCTTACTGCCAAGGTATACAGTAAGAACAGGGCGTTAGTATATGCTCATTAATGCACCAGCCACATATAAAACGGAATAGCGATAATTGCCAGCAGCGTGCTTACCGCCGTCAGCATAGCGGCATATTTGTAATCACCACCATAGCCTTTGGCTACAATTGCCGTGTTCGTCATAGCAGGCATAGCCGCCATAATCACAAACACCTTCTCCATCATCGGGTCCAAATTGAAGAACGGCACAATCAAAAAAACTATCCATGGGCAGATCAAATAGCGTCCCAGCATGGCCACCACAAGCTCCTTGCCCAAGGCTATCTCCTTCCAATTGGTTTTGCTCATCGCAATACCGATAAACAGCATCGCCAGCGGCGTCGTCATGCTGCCAAGGTAGCGGAAGGACTTAAAAAGCGGCTCAGGCAACTGCAGCTCTAGCAGCACCATGACTACGCCCAGCATAAAGCCCATGAGCGGCGGTGACATAATGCTTTTGAGCGTCTTAAGGCTGAAAAGCGGTGCTTCAGCACCACTGCCGATAGCCAAATCGTGCAGGCCGATGGTCCAAAAGAGCGTCGTATTCACCATGTAATAAATCATGATATAGGGTGCTCCCTCATCCCCAAACAAGGCGATACCCAAAGGCAAACCGATAAAAATTGTATTGGAAAAGCTGACGCAGATAGAAAAAATCCCCTGGTGCTCGTGCGGCACACCTGTCAACCGTCCCAGCAGCCTGCTGATGAAATAACCAGCCAGCATCGACAAAAGCGGCACAATCAGACCATGTGAGAGCGTTATCAGCTGGTCATGCTTAAACTGGCTCAAAATATTGGTCATCATATAAGTTGGCAGACATACGTAATTTACCAAACGAGAAATCAGCGAGATGCTGTCTTCGCTAAACCAACGCCTGCGCTCCAGACAAAAACCGACAGCAATCATAATCATCACCGTCACCACGCCGTTTAAGGCGTGCAAAACTATTTCCATTCCTCATCCCTCATTTATCGCGAAAAAAAGCCCACCGGAGCAACTACTGCTCCGGTAAGCCTTGCAAGCTTAGTTCTTGCTCTTTTTAAGCTCTTCTAATTTATTCTTCATCCAGTCAATCATGGCCACCTTGCCAAATTC
>CAVAHH010000226.1:0-3591 GCA_963588395.1 bacterium | reverse complement strand
GCGTTGATAAAAACATCAATGCGGCCACGGCTGACGGTTTTTAAGATAGTCTTGAGGATTTTGTCCTCCAAGGGATTCAAAAAACGCGGCAAACGGATAGCGACCTCATTATAACGGTGGTTCACGGTTTTCATTTCGACGGTCACAGAAAAATCTGCGTCTTCGTATTCACCACGACCAAAGCCTGTCATACTTTTTAACACGGGCTTCCTCCTCGTCCTCACCGGCATGGGTGATATAAATTTTCTGCTTAAAAGACAAGCTTTTTTACTTTCGGCTTATCTTGAACATTCATTATACCATATTTTTCGTTTAATTTCAGCTTTTTTCTTGCGTTTTCGTGAAAATTTAATTGCAGACGTGTTAACAGCAAAATAACCGCTAACCTATGTATAATAAAAGACCGGGAAACTATCCCTTCCGTTGCTACGAAAAGGCACCGCTCCCGGTCTTCACCTTTGTGCTTACATCATTTTGAGGAACTTGTCATACATACCCAAAAAGCTCTGCATATACGCCTTGGCCTTAGCCAGATCCTCTGCATCCGGATGGCTGGCGGCCGCTGCCCAGCGGGCTTCACTTTCAGAGCTGGCGCTATGCGCACCGCCTGCTGGCATTTTGCGCATCATTTCAATCAGCGCAGGGTCAATAGCGCCGCGGATAGAAAGCGTGCCCAAAACCTTGCAGTCGCTTGCCAAGCATACACCACCATTAACCAGCGAGGTTACAGCGTGATCGCTTGCAGGATCTGCTCCCAGGGTCTGGAACAGCACCACCTTTTTGCCATGCAGGCTGCTGAGATACTTTTTCATCTTGGCGTTGGGTGCTCCTCTGTCAACCCAATAGCCTGCCACAACAACGGCAAAATCATCAGCTGCAGGTGCCTCATCAACCTTTGCCAGCACGCAACGCTCGCCTGCACCCTCGGCCAAGGCCTTAGCTACCTTTTCAGTATTACCTGTTTTGCTGTCATAAACAATTAAAACGTCTTGCATTTCTTTGTCTCCTTTATTGCATATTTTTCATCATGCCCAGCATTTTCTGCCCTGCCTGCTCCAGCAGTCCGGGCTTGCCGTAGAGGGCATATTCTGCGGCTGTCAGCAGCAGTCTGTCCAGCTGCCGGTAATAATACTTACCCTTGGTGGTAAGGTAATAACAAGAATTGTGCTCTGTAAGCAGTCCCAGTGCCTGCCAATGCTGCAACAGCTGTGCCAAAAGCAGGCTCCAGTCTGCGTCGTTATAGGCACGCAGGACGCCAAAGTCCAGACAGCCTGCGTCGCATTGCCCTGAAAGGTGCCATAAAAAAGGACTGCTTTCGTTGTATTGGCTGACAGCCATCACAGGATATTGCCCCTGCTCCAGCTTTTTTTGATAGCCGTCGATATCCACTGTCTTCATAAACTTGTACAAGCCCATGTGCCCGCCACAGCCACAGCCGCAGGCAATCACATCAGTACCACGCTTAACCAACGTGTTGTAATGGCTGCGCTCATCTGCACGCAGCGCCCAATGGCAGCAGCTAAGCGGCTTAGCGCCATGCAGTGCCAATCTTGCAGCGGCAGCACCAAACATAGCACCCAGCACTGCATCACTGTGGTCATAATTAATTTTGCAGCTTTCTATAGCCTGTCCCAATGGCGATTTGGGCATTATCTGCAACTTGTACAAATCCAGACCGCTGACGCCACAGCTCACAGCACGCTCTATATCTGCCAGAAGCATTTTCTGCGTCTGCCCAATCAGACCGTAGATCAAATCGATGATTACACGTGCGCCTGTTTCGCCTGCCTCCTCCAGCTTGGCCATAACCTCCTGCTCGGTGTTGATGCGCCCCAGGCTACGGCGCAACCTGGTATCAAAGCTCTGCACACCAAAGCTGAAACGGTTGATGCCGCCTGCGATACACGCCGCCAGTTTGCCGGCATCCAAATCATAAATACTGCTTTCAAAGGTCAGCTCGCAATCAGGCGCCAGCTTGGCAAGCGCATGAATCTTCGTCAGCAGTCTTTCTATCTGCGCCGCCTCCAGCACTGATGGCGTACCGCCGCCAAAAAATACGGCTTCTAGCGGATGCTTTTCAAATACACCCTGCTGCGCCAGCAGGTCCAGCTCCTTAATAAGCAGCTCAACATAAGCCTCCACCTGTGCCGCCTCAAAGGGATTGCGGTAAAAGCTGCAATAGCTGCAGCGCAAATTACAAAAGGGTATATGCAGGTACAGCGTCGCCGTCCCACTGGTAGCCGCGTATTCCTTCAGCACACGTCCGACCAGCATTCCCGGCAGCACTCCTGCCTTACGCGGCGCATATTCCAGCCTTTGAAATTGCACCTCGTGCGGCTCAGTGCCCTGTCTGCCTGCTAAGGCTGCAAAATCATCTCTATTATAAAAGTCCTTGATATTGTTTTCATAATCAGTCATCGGCCTACTCCTTTGCATTCGCACAGACATACCCATAACGATAGTTAGCAATCGATAACCACTCGTTTTATAGCATAGCAGAAAATGGCAAAAAAAGAAACAAAAATTTTTGTGACGCCTGTTTATCAGGCTGCAAGCAAAAACGTGCGCAGACTACAGAACAATCCTCTGTAAGCTACGCACGTTATTATTTCAGTATCTACAATATTACCTGCTACACGCCAGCTGCTGCGCTACGCGCTCCTCCATCTGACGCAAATCATCATACGCCAGCTCGTGGTTGACATACGTAGGCTGCACGCAGCCTAAAATCTGCTTTGCTGCCTTCGTTGTAAACGGCTGATGCTGATCTATAGCCACAATGTGCCGCCAGATAGCTTTGTTGTCGACAACCTCCGGAACCTTGTTGCCAAAGCTACGCTGATATTTCCCTGAAAGCGAGCAATTCAAATGCACTCCCCTAATCAGCTGCGCATATTCTCCCAGCTTATCAATCGTCCGGCAGATATAATCCGCACCCTCCTGCTCATTCCGCAGATGCGTATTAGTATTCATCAAATGGCCTGTATCCAGCATAATGCCGACGTTTGAGCGTTCAATCAGGCTAAAGAAATACTTCACCTTACGCACATCCGTTAGGCGCAGACCCGGCCACCACAAATTTTCAAACAGCACAGCCACATTTGCGGGAATTTCATCAGCCACCGCGTTAAACACCTTCGCCGCCTCCGTGAGCACCTGTCTGTCATCATAGCGAAAATCAAAGGTAAAAATCGTTTCGTTGTCAGCCTCTGCTACATGCCACACCAGGTATTCCGGCTTTTGCGTCAGCGAAGCGCAAATATTCATGCGGATAACCGAAAGCCATTCATCACAGCTCATGGCATCCTTAAAATATGTCTGCCGCTCGCGTACGGTACGAAACTGTTGCTGCAAGCGCTTGGCCTTCTTCAGCCAGAAATCCATCCAGTACGGCCAATAGTTGAGGTGTACGCCTACGGTAATCTCCTTATAATCAGGCTGCTTGGTATAAACAAACTGCTCTATTCCATCCAAGCCCAGCTTGTCCACCAAGCTTTTTATTGTAATGTCGCGCTCCCTCAATTCCCTTTCATAATAATCCACCGGACAATAATTAAAAAGATGCTTCATGCTTTCCCCTTCCTACGGCAC
>CAVAHH010000225.1:0-3610 GCA_963588395.1 bacterium | reverse complement strand
GAGCAGGTAGAAGCAGAGGCGCCCAAGGTAGCAGAGGCGGCTACAGTTGCCGATACAACGGTTGTTGAAGCAAAAAATGATTTTGATTTGCTGTGCCCGCACTGTCATGCAATTCTTGTCCCGGGGGCTAAGTATTGCGGTAGCTGTGGTGCTGCGTTAAAAAGCGAGGAATAGCAGATGGATATTTTTAGTAAGTATGTACGCAGTCTGCAGGATTTTGTAGGCGGGCAGCAGCTGTTGCTTTCGGGTGAGCTGGTGATTAGCAGCAAGCAGGACACGCAGCTTTTGCGTCTGTCGGACAACGCGCGTGCGCTTGTCAATAAAATTGTTAGCGCAATGGCAACCGAGTTTCCTTTTTTACAAATTGAAAAGGGGGAAAACGTAGTAGAGCTGAGTATAAAATTTTTTGCTTATAACCGTTTTATAGCAGACGCACAGTTTCTGGAGCATTTTCGTAGCTGTGCGGCTGATGCTGTCCAGACAATTAATAGCTGTGAAGAGCTGACCTCCCACTTTACTGCTAACGGTACTTTGACAGATAGTAGTAAAAAACAAAAATTTTTGTACCTGAGCAAGGCAACTATGGTAGAATACAAGGTAACAGAAAGTGAAAAGGTTAGCGTCTTGGGTCCTGTAACACGACATAGACTGCTGGTTTACGGTTTGGCTTTGCTTTTCGCAGTGCTGATAATTTATAATTTGTATTATCTGTACGCCTATATCCCTGACCACAATCCCAGCCGGCTGTTGACCAAGGTTGTTGACGTATAAGCTTGTAGAGAAATTTTTATTGGGAGGCTGTAAGTATGATTGCCAAAAGGAGTATTCCTCTGGCTCTGATATTATCTATTGTGACCTGTGGTATTTATGCCGCTTATTGGTTTGTCAAATTGACGGATGAAGTGAATGAAATTGAGGGATACACCAATGCCACCTCCGGTTTATTGGAATTGGTCCTCTGTATTGTGACCTGCGGCATTTATGCCTTTTATTGGTCTTATAAGATGGGCGAAAAGATTGACAGGATGAAGGGCGTGCCCAACAGTTACACCGGCATTTTGTATATGGTACTCACCTTCTTCTGCCTGATGATAGTAAATCAGGCATTGATCCAGGATACTATTAACGACAGATTAGATGGCAGATATTAATAAGCTTGCCGCATCGGGTAAATAAAAATGAGCGTGGCAAGAAAAAAGCTGCTCCTGCTATCGGCAATGGGGCTTGTTTACTATTTTTTGCTTAGGTATACGGATTTATCTATTCCCTGTGTGTTTAGAAGCATTACGGGATATAAGTGCCCTGGTTGCGGTATTACCACCATGCTGTTATTTATAGCTGATGGTAATTTTGCTGCTGCCAGGGCAGAAAATATTTTTTTGTACTATACGCTGCTGCCGCTACTAGCAGCAGTCTGCTTGCGTTATAACGCAGCCATGAAGGCATGTTACAGGGTTTTGGATGAAGTATGCTTTCCATTGTATTTGGCGGCCTTGCTTGCATTTGGTGTATATCGCAATATGTAATTGTGATCCTGATGTGTGCCGCAGACAAGTCGCAGTGATATACCGGTAGCAGCTGTGAGCTACGAAAAATGCGAAAAAACATAATTTTGTCATATATTTTGCTCATAATATAATAAGGAAATGCTGTGAAGCAAATGATATATTTAACGGTAGAAGCGCAACAAAGGAGTGAAGCATTATGCGTACAATATTTGGCAGACAGCTTTTGACAGCTGTTGTTTTAGGGACGGCTGTGGCGGTTAATAGCCTTGCTTATGCGGCACCTGCTAATAGTGGTGCCTATGTAAGCGTGCAAAAACAGGTAACCAGCAGTATCAGCTGGGAAAAGGGCAGCGCTGCCAGTGTGGAGGCAGAGGGTATCGGCCTGCCGCCTGCAGGCACCAGTGGTACACGGGCTTCACTTTTGGCGCGCCGTGCTGCGATTGTAGATGCTTATCGTATGCTGGCAGAAACAGTGAATACAGTGCAACTGGATGCAGAAACGACTGTGCAGGACCTGGCTGTTACCAGTGACGTTGTACGGACCAAGGTGAGTGCTTTGATTAAGGGAGCACGCATTGTCAGCGAGCATGCCAACGGTGATGGCAGCTATAGCGTGAAAATTGCTGTGCCCTTGTATGGCGTAGATGGCGTTGCAGGTACTGCGCTGCCGGAAATCAAAAGCACGCTGCCTGCCGCCGCTCCGAGCGTGAGCTATGATTATACACCTGGTAAGGATTTGCGTGCTAACGCAAGTGGCTATACAGGTGTAATTATTGATGCCAGCGGACTGGGCTTAGAAAGCACGTTTTCACCAGTAGTTTTTGATACTAACGGACGTGCTGTTTATGGCATGCGCAATATTGATAAGGATTATGCGATTAAATATGGCATGGTTGGCTATGCCAGAAGCGTAAATTCAGATAGTGCTGCCGAACGTGCCGGGGTGCGTCCCTTGGTGTTAAAGGCGAAGGCAGTGCGCAGCGGTCGTAATTCTGCAAACCAGGTAAATGTTGTGATCAGTGTAGACGATGCTGACAAGCTGCTTTATGTGAATGAGAAGGCAGGTATTCTGGACAAAAGAGCAGTTGTGTTTGTAAAGTAAGTCGCAGATTTATTGCCTATTGTGGTTGAATAAGGCTGCAATGCTATTATGGAAGGTTAGAGGAAGAGACGTCATGAAAAAATTGATGTATTTATTAACAACGTGCTTACTGTTATTTTGCACCTCTGCCTTTGCTGCCAATAAGGTGGTAGCTGTTATGGGCGTGGATAACGTAAGTGGCAGCTATTACGGCGGGAGTGCTGCTTCCACGCTCCAAAGCCAGCTTGAAACCGCCCTGGTGCAGAACGGCCGTTATGATGTGGTGGAGCGTGATCAGCTTAACTACGTGCTGAATGAGCTGGGACTGCAGCGTAGCGGACTGATTGCAGCCAGCACGGCAATGCAGCTGGGACAGCTGACGGGTGCGGATTATACCGTGGTCGGCAAGGTATTGAGTGCCGAGGTGCAGCCGTTTGATGTTTTACTTTACGCCGGCATGAAGGGAATCGTTAAGGTCAATATCAAATTTATTGATAACAGGACTGGTACGATTAAATTTGCCCAAGTAGTCAAGGGCACGGATACAATTACGGAATTCGAGACGCAGTCGCCTAACGAGGCCCTGCTGATTAGTGGGGCTGTAAACGATGCCTGCGATAAGATTGTTGACCTTGTCCGTAGTGCTGACCCTGTTACCGGCATGGTGGCAGATTCTACAAAGGACGAGGTCTATATTGACTTAGGCTTGGACGATGGTGTAGAGAGAGGCGACAAATACCTGGTCTATAGAGAAGGCAAGGTTATCCGCCATCCACGCACAGGTGAAATATTAACCGTAGAGGAAGAGGAAGTAGGCCTTTTGCGGGTGCGGGATGTGGGCAGCAATTATGCTGTTTGTGATATTTTGAAGCGCTGGGATGACATTGAAAAGGGCGATATGGTAAGGCGGGAAAGATAATTATGAAAAAAATCTTACTTGGTATGATTTTGGGTCTGCTTACCGCGCTGCCTGTGGCTAGTGCCCAGCAGGTAACAGCTACAGGCTATGGCAGCACGGCGG
>CAVAHH010000224.1:0-3613 GCA_963588395.1 bacterium | reverse complement strand
CAGGCGCTTTACCTCGGGGTCAATCGGTCCCGGAGTGCGGCCGTACTTGCCTAAAATGAGGTCCTTAACCTCGCGGGGGATCATTTTATAGCGTCCCAGTGCTACGTTCAATACAGCCATAGAGCCAACAATCTGACTAGTGGGAGTAACCAGCGGCGGATAGCCTAGCTCGGCGCGCACGCGCGGCATTTCCTCCAGCAGCTGCGGATATTTGTCGGCTACGCCCATTTCCTTCATTTGGTTGAGCAGATTGCTGAGCATACCGCCGGGAATCTGGAATGTGAGTACCTTGGGGTCGATGGGAATATTGGGATTAAGGTTAAAGTCGCTGATGAGCTTTTTGCGTACATCCTTAAAATAGTCAGCCAGATCGTTGAGCTGCGTTAGCTTGAGACCGGTGTCATAGGGAGTTCCTTCAAGTGTAGCCACCAATGATTCTGTGCATGGTTGGCTGGTGGATTCGGAAAAGGGTGACAGGGCAGTATCAACGATGTCTGCGCCTGCCTCTATAGCCTTTAGGTAGGTCATGTCACCCATGCCACTGGTGAAGTGGGTGTGCAGGTCTATCGGTAGGTTCAGCTCTGCCTTCAGGCTGCGGATGAGGCTTTCGGCGGCGTAGGGGCGCAAAAGTCCGGCCATATCCTTAATGCAGATGGAATCTGCGCCCATCTGTGCCAGCTCCTTGCCCAGCTTGACAAAATCCTTATCCTGATGATATGGACTAATGGTGTAGACAATGCAGCCTTGGACGTGCGCACCTGCTTCCTTGGCGGCGCGCATAGCGCATTCCAGATTACGGGTGTCGTTGAGCGCGTCAAAAATGCGGATGATGGAAACACCGTTGGCAACAGAGCGGTTGACAAATTCGCGTACCACGTCATCTGCATAATGGTTGTAGCCCAAAATGTTTTGGCCACGCAGCAGCATTTGAATGGGGGTTTTGCGCAGATGCTTTTTGAGCGTGCGCAGGCGTTGCCAGGGGTCCTCGTTTAAAAAGCGCAGGCAGGCGTCAAATGTGGCACCGCCCCAGGCCTCCAAAGCGTAATAGCCGGCGTTATCTAAACGCTCCAAAGCCGGCAGCATATCATTGATACGCATTCTGGTGGCAGCGAGGGACTGATGGCCGTCACGCAGGACAGTTTCTACTATTTTGATTGGTCTTTTATCCATAATAATACTCCTTGTAATTGCAAAAGCTGCAAAGTTCGCTTTATTCGTCACTATCAATTATAACATATATATAAGAAGCTGTATACTGTATACACTTGCCGGCGGTATAAAAATAACGGCCGCCAGCTGGCGGCCGCTTAGATGCAGTTGTTTAGTTGCGAGGAGTGGGTTGGTTGCTGACAACTGGCTTACCCATAACCTCGTTAACGCGTTCCTTCATACTACGCTTTTTGCTATTAGCAGGTTTATTGCTGACAACTGGCTTTTGCGTTTCAGTGGTTACACTGCTCTTATCTGTTGTCTGTGTATCCTTATCCTTGTCTTTGTCCTTATCTTTATCCTTGTCCTTATCGTCGTCCTGCTTAATTTCCGGTTCAGCAGGAACGGTTACACCGGGATTAGTGAAGTTGGTGCGTGGAGTACCTGCAAGGGCGTTGCTCATAAATTCAGACCAGATATAACGCGGCTGATTGCCACCATACATATGGCGCAAGGGTTGGTTGTTATCATCGCCAATCCAGACGGCTGTGCACAAATCCGGTGTGTAGCCAACAAACCAGGCATCCACGAAAGTATCGGTAGTACCGGTTTTACCGGCAGCAGGACGGCCGATGCCGCCGCTGGCAGCAGTACCTTTAATAAGTACGTCCTGCAGCATATTAGTAGTAAGGTAGGCCGATTCCGCATCAACAACGCGCTTGGATTCGGTCTTGGCTTCATAAAGCACCTTGCCGGAGCGGTCTACAATCTTCAGCAGTGCGATAGGCTTGCAGTAGATGCCGTTGGTAGCAAGCACGCTGTAGGCAGCAGCCATCTCCAGCGGATTTACGCCCTTGCTTAGACCGCCGAGAGCCATTGCCAGGTTGGCGTCACTATATGAGCCTGAATCAACAAGAGTGGAGATACCCATCTTTTCAGCGTTAGCAATAATCTTGCTTACGCCAACCTCACGGGCCAGCTTGACAGTAGGAACGTTCATAGATTGCACTAACGCAGTGCGCAGGCTAACCTTACCGTGCTCGGCCATATCAGAGTTTTTGGGCTTCCAGCCGGGAGAAAATTCTTCTTCCTTATCCTCAATGACGCTGGCAGGAGAGAAACCGTTCTGCATAGCAGTGAGATATACGAAAGGCTTGAACGCAGAGCCAGGCTGACGTACTGCCAGGGTCGCGCGGTTAAACTTGTCCTGACCACGTCCACCAAGCATAGCCTTGACATAACCTGTATGCGGGTCAATAGCAACAAGTGCTACCTGGGGCTGAGTCAGCTTGTTATCATCGCTATAGTAATCAGGCAGATAGTGCATAGCATTTTCTGCAGCCTTTTGCATATCAGGATCTAAGGTTGTGTAAATCTTCAGGCCACCCTTATAAAGTGCATCGGCACCAACCTCGTCAATAACCTTCTGACTGATCATTTCAAAGAAGTAAGAACGGGGATCGGTATTGTTTTTATGGGAAGTGCTGAAGGAAAGCTTTTTAGCCTTGGCGTTTGCACCTTCATCCGCAGAGATAAAACCGTATTTAACCATCTGGTCTATAACCAGCTCCTGGCGGGATTTGCTTTCCTTGGGATTTTCAAAGGGGTTAAAGTAGTTAGGGCTTTTGGGAATAGCAGCTAAAGTTGCAGCTTCAGCAATATCAAGATCCTGTACGTGCTTACCGAAATAGTATTGCGAAGCACTTTCGATACCATAGGCACCCTGACCAAAATAAATTTGGTTTAGATACATGGTAAGAATTTCATCCTTAGTATATTTGTGCTCCAGCTCTTTAGCGATAAATGCTTCCTTGATTTTACGTATGATGGAACGCTCCTGTGTAAGAAAAGCATTCTTAGCCAACTGCTGGGTGATAGTACTGCCACCCTGTACTTCGCTACCGCTTAACGTAGAGAGTAAGGCTCGAGCTGTTCCACGGTAATCAATACCACCATGCTCATAGAAACGGTTGTCTTCAATCGCAATAAAAGCGCGTTGTACATGCTTGGGAATTTTATCAATAGTAACGGGAACACGGCGTTCTTCTGAAAGCGTAGTATAAATTGCGTTACCGTTAATATCGTAAAATTGAGAAGCAGCATCCGGAATAAGTGTTTCGTCCATGTTAGGTGGAGCAAAAAGACTGGAAAAGCCATAGAGTACTGATGCACCCATGATAGCAAGGCACACAACACACATGACGAGAAATTTTAGTATCTTAAACATTTTCTACCTCTTCTTCATTAAAATTGATTTCACGTTATTACTTGTGGAGAATTTACAAGTCACTCTATTATAGCATTTTCAGACAACTTTGTCATAGTGTATTGGAGAATATTCACAGATATTTTCACATTGAATGGTAGAGAAATGAAGAAAAGTAAGATAGAAAAATAAAATGAAAAAAATTACGAAAAAGGTGTTGACATTACTAGGGCAGCGTGGTATTATATACAAGTCGAC
>CAVAHH010000223.1:0-3620 GCA_963588395.1 bacterium | reverse complement strand
GGGTAAGACCGTTGGAGAAGGGGCAGATTTCCAGGCAGGCCTGTACCTTGCAGCCCTCCAGGCTCATGCGGCGTGCCATAATCAGGCCGATATCGCCACTACCCAAAATAACGATCTTATGACCTGGCAGGTAGCCTTCCATATTAACCATGCGCTGGGCTGCGCCTGCAGTAAATACACCTGCCGGACGTTCGCCCGGAATACGGATGGCACCACGGGTACGCTCGCGACAGCCCATAGTAAGGATTACAGTTTTGCCATGCAGCTCCAAAAGACCCTTTTGGGGATTAACTGCGATAACGGTTTTGTTGTCCTGTACATCCAACACCATAGTATCAACTAAGGTTTCAATTTCAGGTTTATCAGCAACCAGCTCAATGCATTTATGTGCATAGCCAGGACCGGTCAGTTCTTCCTTAAAATGATGCAGACCAAAGCCGTTATGAATGCACTGCTGCAAAATGCCACCAAGCTCACGGTCACGCTCAATAACAATAATCTTTTTAGCACCATTCTGCCATGCGCTGTAGGCAGCAGAAAGGCCGGCAGGGCCACCGCCAACAATAATTACATCATATAATTGGTTCATTATTATTCCTCCCCGCCATCTACCGGATATTTTTCATAGAACATATTAGAATCGGTGCGCTCCTTCAGTACCTCAGGCACAGAAATCTTCAGCTCGCGTGCCAAAATTTGGGTAACACGCGGACCACAGAAGCCACCCTGGCAACGGCCCATGCCTGCACGTGTGCGACGCTTTACGCCATCAACAGTACGTGCGCCGACAGGAGAGTTGATTGCTTCCACAATCTCACCCTCGGTAACAGTTTCACAGCGGCAGATAACTCGGCCATAAAGATTATTTTCTGCAATCTTGGCAGCCTTTTCTGCATTAGTCATATGATTAAAGGCCTTGTGCTTAGGCAGTGCAGCCTTGAAGTCAGCCTTTTTAGCTGCGCCGCTTACACGGGCGATTTCATTAGCAATCAGCTCGCCAACAGCCGGTGCGGCCGTAAGACCCGGTGATTGCATACCGGCAGCATTATACAGGCCATCTGCCTTTTCCGAAGGACCAAGTACAAAATCACCGGTGCTGGAAACAGCGCGCAGACCGGCAAATTCAGTAATAGCTGCACCCATAGGCAGGTTCGGAATAAGCTTTTTGGCAGAAGCAATGATTTCGTTCATACCAAGAGTTGTAACAGCCTTATCCTCCTTGGAATCCTGTTCATTAGCGTTAGGACCGATAAAGGTATTGCCATGGGTAGTAGTGCAAACCAAAATACCCTTTGATTTCTTCGTCGGGGTGGGGAATACCACACCATAAACCAGGCTGCTGCAGGCAGTCTTATCAAACAGGATATATTCGCCCTTGCGCGGAGTAATAGTAAAGCTGTCATCACCTGCTAATTTAGCAATTTCGTCAGCATACACACCGGCAGCATTAACCACATATTTAGCAGCAATAGTACCTTTAGAGGTTTCTACGCCGGTAATCTTGCCGTCTTCCTTAATAAAGCCCAGTACCTTGCAATCACGGATAACCTCTGCGCCATTTTGTACAGCGCATTGGGCAAAAGCGATGGCTGCGCCAAATGGCCAGCATACGCCTGCACTCGGAGCCCACAAAGCACCCTTGACAGTGTTCAGATTTGGCTCCTGTGCCAAAACCTCTTCCTTAGACAGGATTTTGAGGTCTTCCACGCCGTTAGCACGTCCACGCTCCAAAAGCTCCTCTAATGTCTGCATTTCCTCGTCGGTGGTTGCAGCAACCAAAGAACCGGTCCATTTTATATCCAAGTCCAGCTCATCTTGCAGCTCGTGATACAAAGCATTACCACGAACATTGGTAATAGCCTTCATGCTGCCCGTAGGAGCATCAAAGCCTGCATGGAGAATCGCACTGTTAGCCTTAGTAGTACCAATAGCGATGTCCGGCTCTTTTTCCAGCAGAACGCATTTCAGGTCATACTTGGAAAGCTCGCGCAAAATAGCGCAGCCAACGATGCCGCCACCAATAACGACTACATCAGCAGATTTTACAAATTCCATTCCGTCACTTCCTTGCTGAATTTTCTCATAGAAATACATCTAAATTTTATCACAAAATTGACAAAAATAGAAGATATACGCAAAAATAAAAAAGGCCAGCACGGGGCAAATTACGTCCCTATGCTAACCTTTTTTAGAACCTACTGTTTATCTATTTCTTCTTTTTCTTCTTATGGTAATTACGTTTCTTCTTATTCGTCGTGGTAAACCGTGCCGCACTTCCTAAGGAATTAAGCGAAGCCCTGTGACGCGCTTCGTTGACCTGTGCTAGCTGCTGCTTGATCTGGCAGTCATGGCACAATAAACCAACTGTAGTAGTTGGCAAACGCTTGCCGCACATACGACAGCGCAGAATAAACATCGTCTTGTCACCACAAAGAAAGCTGTTAATCTTTACGCACAGCTGCTGTCTTTCCTCCTGCAGATCATCCTTGCGGTCAAAGCGCTGCGACAGATGATGACGTATTTCGTAGGCTCTGTATTTTACCTCGCAATCATTAAGACTTTCCTCGCCAAAATTAGGCACAGGCAGATAGGTATCATGTGCTATAGCACCGCAGCAGCTACGCCAGTAATCAACCAGCTGCATATCATGCACGTCAAAGGGGCAGGTGATAAGCTTAAAGAGCGTTTTATTATCAAAATGGTTAAGCTGCCAATCCAAATTATTAAGCAAGCTTAAGGCTTCCTTCATCCTGTTACGGCGAAAATACGGCTGCAAAAACAGCGACTCCCATTCCTCCAGATATATTTTAATATCCACATTTTCCGTAAGCAGCTCGGAAGGAAAGGGGACTGTAATATATTCTAACGCTGGGACAGCCGTACTCAGACAGCTTTGGATGTATTCAGGCTTTGACATCGTCAAAACCTCGCCCTTGTCATATATACCATACCTGCCGGCGCGTCCTGCAATCTGCTGCACCTCGGCCGCCGAAAGCAGGCGTTGCCTGAATTGGTCGCGCTTCATGACATCGCAGAAGATAATACGTTTGATAGGTAATGTAACACCCATACCAATGGCATCAGTAGCCACAATAACGCTACTTTCGCCATTATTAAAGCGGCGCACCTCCTCACGCCGCGCTGCCGGTGGCAGTGCACCGTACAGCACACTCGTACGGATGCCGTTTTCTTCCAGCTCTGCCGCTATAGCCAAAACCTTTTTACGCGAAAAGGCTATCAGCGCGTCGCCGGCTTCAGCATCCGCCAGCTTGCGGAACAAGCCTTCAAATGTAAGTGGCGTCAGACGCTGGCATTGCTCCACGATATATTCGCTACCCATATCCTCTATCAATGAAATTATCAGCTTTAATGCTTCAGTCGCCAAACATACGTGAATTTCATCTGCATTCAGATGAAATAAGGCCCACGTCCAGTTAGCCCCGCGTTCCTCGTTAGCAATCATCTGACATTCGTCAATAACGGCTACATCATAGTGCTGAGTATAATCGCACATCTCAATAGTTGCCGACATAATTCTGGAGCAGGGAATATCTTCCTCCTCCTGTCCTGTGAGCAGTGAACAAGGAATTTCCTGCATATTCAGCCGGTCAAATATCTCT
>CAVAHH010000222.1:0-3622 GCA_963588395.1 bacterium | reverse complement strand
AATCTTTTGCAGGGATTATTTGAGTAAAAGGCACAAGCATGCAGATTAGAGGTGAATGATATGGTCTGGTTAAGATGGTTAGCGTTATTTGTGATTCCGCTTGCTATTGTCAGCTTTGAACCGCCGGCAGGATTAACATTAGCAGCATGGAAAATCTTCGCAGTTTATTGCGCTGCAATTTTGGGCCTGATTTTACAGCCGGCAAGCGTGCCGGTCGTAATGGTGACGGTTATCGGCTTCGGCTCGCTCTTGGTGCCTTTAGGCCAGCTGCTGAGCGGTTATAGCAACAGTACTGTAAGAGTGTATATCTGACGCAGACAGGTCTGAGTGCTGCGGCCTTTGCCAATGATATGCTGAAAAAGATGGATGAATTAAAAGAGCGTATCAGGATGATTGAAGGGAAGGATACTGATGTCGTCAAGATTATGGCTCCGGTGATTATCACTCAGCATTACCTGCCGACGTTGATTGACAAATATAGGGAGCAGCATAGTAAAACAAAATTTGAAATTACCTCTGCCTCCAGCAGTACTGTCGCCCGTCTGATGAAAGAAAACCGTTGTCATATTGGCTTTATCAGAAATGATTTTGGCTGGGGTGAGGATGAGCGATATTTACTGGGGACGAACTACATTGCTGCCGTATCTACCACACCCTTTGAAATTGCGGATCTACCCAATATGAACAGAGTGGATTATAAGACGGATACCTATTATCAAAAGATGCTCAACACTTGGTGGAAAAAGACCTTTGCGAAGGAGCCTAAGGTAGATATCCTTGTAGATTCATTGGAGCTGTGCAGGGTTATGGTTTACAGGGGATTGGGGTTTGGCTTTTTGCCATCAGTGTTTTTGCCGGAATGTCCTTCTGCTTATAGCCATATCTTAAAGAATAAAGAGGGTAAACCCATTGAGCGCGATACCTGGCTGGTTTATAATGAAAATAGTATTAAGAATAAGTCTGTTAAGGAATTCGTTGATTTTATCAAGCAAAACGAGTTCAGCGACTTTTTACGGCTTACTATACATGAGAGAGCAAAATTTCACTAATTTTTTGGTTGCCAAAAGCAGCGATATTGCGTAAAATATAGATAAATTCCTAGTAAAATGCAGTAAATCATTTTAGCGTATGCAACTGCAAGCGAGGCTTTGAAAATGACTACTTACATTATTGCCGCTATAGTAATCGTGCTGGTTGTTTTGGTATTGAGGCGCTACTTTGGTAAAAAATATGCTACCGGCTGTGGCAGTCGTTGCAGCGGCTGTCCCTATGCCAAAAGCTGTAGGCAAGAAAAGCAAATAAAGGATTGACAAAATCCCCTATTGGATATATGCTAATACTAGAGTTTTGTAAAATTATAGCGCAAGCAAAACTAATTTGAGGGTGAGTCTGACGCCGCAGCAACGATGCTTTGCCTGCGGCTTATTTTTTGAACAGCAAGCTGAGGAGGATTCCATTGTGCATATTCAACGTGGGGCCTGGGCTGAGATAAATTTGGATGCTGTGGCACATAATGTGCAGACGGCAAAGGCTAATTTGAAACCTTCTACCAAGCTATGTGCCGTGGTAAAGGCCGATGCTTATGGGCATGGGGCCGTGCGCGTGGCGCAGGAGGCAGAGCGCAATGGCGCGGATTTTTTCGCCGTAGCTCTTCTGCAGGAGGGTGTGCGCCTGCGTGAGGCGGGTATTGAGGCACCGATTTTGGTGCTTGGTGCTATGCTGCCCGAGGTAGCCGAAATTTGCGTGCGCTATGATATCAGCCACGCAGTTTTCGATGAAGAACGCTTATACGCCTTGAATGCAGCGGCTTTGAAGCTGCACACTAAGGCTAAGATACATATAAAGATTGATACAGGCATGCATCGCATTGGTGTGCATGTACGCGATGCCGGCAGGTTTGCAAAATTGGCGGCATCGCTTCCCGGTATTTATATCGAGGGCGTGTTCAGCCATTTTGCAACGGCTGATGCTGACGATAAGCAATATGCGGCTTACCAGTTTGCCCGCTTTCAGGAGGCATTGAAGCTGATTGAGGCAGAGGGAGTGTATATTCCTATCCGCCACATCGCCAACAGCGCGGCGCTGACGGAATTACAGGAATACCAGCTGGACATGGTGCGTCAGGGTATTACGCTTTATGGCCTGCATCCTGCGCATATGATTGACTGCTACAAGGATTTTGAACCTGTGATGACGGTGAAAACCCAGGTGGCCTTTGTTAAAACCCTGCCTGCCGGCGAAACGGTTGGCTATGGCAGAACCTATACTACGACGCGAGAAAGCGTCATTGCGACTGTGCCCATAGGCTACGCTGACGGCGTCAGCCGTCGCTTGTCCAACCGCGGTTATATGCTGGTGAACGGGCAAAAGGCACCTATTGTCGGACGCGTGTGCATGGACCAGACGATGTTGGATGTTACGGACATCCCGGATGTGAAGGTTGGCAGTGAGGTACTCGTCTTTGGCGGACGTGAGTTGCCGATGGAGCTGGTGGCAGAATGGGCAGATACTATCTGCTACGAAATTGTCTGCGATGTGAGCCCGCGCGTGCCACGCGAATACGTGCGTGGTAACTAAATAAGAAGCAGCTGCTTCTAACTAAATACGCTTTCCCTTATTTTATGGCTGCTGGAAGCATTTGCTGAAGGCAGTCCTTTTTTCGTGGGCATAAAAAAAGAAGCGCTTGCACGCTTCTTTAGTGTTTATCAGCAGAAGTTGTCCTTGTAACGTTGTTGGCATTGGCTGATGATTTCTTTAGCCTTGTCTACATCATGTGCCTCTTCTAAGGCAGTGCTCTTGCCCTCCAGTGTTTTATAGACGGAGAAGAAGTGAATCATTTCGTCGCTGATGTGCTGTGGCAGCTCGCTGATGGATTTGTAGGAATTATACATGGGGTCGCCATAGGGAATAGCGATAATTTTTTCGTCCATATCGCCGCTGTCCTCCATGATAATGACGCCGATGGGATAGCAGCGGATTAAGGTCATAGGAACTACATTTTCAGAGCAGAGCACTAATACGTCGAGCGGATCCTTATCTGCAGCGTAGGTGCGGGGAATAAAACCATAGTTGGCAGGATAATGGGTGGCGGTATACAGGATGCGGTCCATTTTGAGCAGCCCTGTTTCCTTGTCAAGCTCGTATTTTACCTTGCAACCTTTAGGAATTTCAATTACTGCGACAAAATCCTCGGGTGAAATACGTTTGGGATCAATATCATGCCAGATATTCATAGTCATTGTGAGTGTGCCTCCTAGTGTAATTTAAGACAGATGTTAATAGGCATTACAAATTCTCTTATCATAATAATTACTTTGACAGGCGCTGTCAATTTGTTTTTATAATACCTAGGTAAAATCTTAGTGAATTATTATCTGCTGTACGTAAAAGATGTTGGATATAGCTGGATAAATTGCACAGAAAAAGAGACGGACAAAAGCGTCCGCCTCTATTAATGCTTCATTGGGAGCAGTCTTAGAAGTTATCCATATGTACTTCAAAGAAGCCTTGCGGATGAGCACAAACCGGGCAAACTTCCGGAGCACTGGGACCAACTACGATGTGACCGCAGTTGCGGCATTCCCAGATAGTCAGACCGCTGTCCTTAGAGAAGACCTTCATT
>CAVAHH010000221.1:0-3626 GCA_963588395.1 bacterium | reverse complement strand
TGATGATAAACCTCCACTGATTTTTCTATTTAAGGTTGGGTTTTGTCCCAACCTCACCGCTTGGATGCAAGCCATTAGGAACTCCTTTCCTATGGGACTTGTACGCCTAAACGACGCTTTTTCTAAAACTAGTATAAAGACTAAAGCCAGCCTTGTCAAGCTAAGAGAAAAGGGATACTCCTTATGTAAGCATAACTTATAAATAAACACAAAATTTGACAAGAGTACCTTCCTAAATGTTATAATTAACTTAAGCAGAAACGTCTGCGCAAAACATAAAGGATTGGCGAGGTGAGCATTATGACGAAGAAGATTGCTGCTATCTGCCTGTTGGGGCTCATGCTGTTTCAGGGGGTGGCTATGGCAGGCGCTGTGACCAAGGACGGCTATTACAATGGCATTCGTCTTGCAGGCAAGGTGAAGGTTGTAAACAGCTTTCCTGATATCAAAGTGAAGATTGTAGATGCCTTCCCAGATCTCAAGGTGAAGCGTGTTAATGCTTTCCCGACAGATGTCGGCAAGTGGCAGTTTGTCACCAGCGGCGAGGATTTCACCATTCAGTATGTAGACGCCTTTCCCGATATCAAGATAAAGTTTGTGGACGCCTTCCCTGGTGTGCCATGAGCCTCAAAGCGAAGTAAAAGCCAGAGCAATGCGCTCTGGCTTTTTTAGATAAATATGTATTGCACAAGCAGCATATAGCTGATTGTCCCTGCTGCTATCGTCAGCAGCAGGTTGCGCAAGCTTATCTGTAGCAGTACGGTGATGGTAACGGCTATAGCCTCGGGCAGGCCGTGCGCACCAGTTGTGACCTGCGTATCCTTTAATGTGTAAACCACCAGCATGCCCATGACGGCAGTGGGGAGTGTTTTGCCTAAAAAAACCACCAGCGGTGGTGTTTTTTTATTTGCCGGGAAAAGCACAAAGGGTAAAAAGCGTGTCACCATAGTACCGGCAATGACGGCGGCAATGGTAAGCAGCTCCTGGGTGAAGGTCATAAGCGTATACCTCCCTTGTAGTAGGCAGCAATGAAGATGATCAATATGAGCAGCATGGCAGTCGGAATAAAGCCTTGCGGGCCAATGATGATGAGGCAGAGAAGCGGGATGATGATGCCGAGGAGGGCGGGGGTATGGTTTTCGCTGGCCTGCCATTGGCTGACAAAGATGGCGATAAAGAGTGCTGCCAGGGCAAAATCCAAGCCCTTGGTGTTGATTTGCAGACTGCTGCCTAGGATGCCGCCAAGCGTTGCGCCTGCTACCCAGTAAATCTGGTTCAGCAAATTGACAAAGGTCATAAACCAACCCTTGTCCACATCATCGGGAATGTTCACGTTGCAGTTGATGGCAAAGGATTCATCACACATGCCAAAGATAAGGTAAAATTTTTTCAGGCCGGTATTTTTATACTTTTCGAGCATCGTCAAGCCGTAAAAAAGATGGCGCGAATTGATCATAATGGCCATAAAAAAGCAATACAGCGGATTAAAGGGAGACAGCAGCATAGTCACAAGCACGAATTCCATGCTACCGGCAAAAACCAGCGCGCTGGTGAAAAACGGATACCAGGGTGAAAAGCCCTTGCTGCAGATGTAAAAGCCATATGATATACCTAAAAAAAGAAACGCTGCACAGATTGGCAACGTTAATGGAAAGGCAGCCTTAAAGGCCACAGTATATTTATTCATTAGTAAAACCTGCACATTCCCAGGCACGCCCGGACGCAGCTGCGCCATAAGCGATTTGCCCGTGTGCGGGCTGCTACGCCATTGTAGCACAGCAGATAGCTAGCAGGGTGAACCTGTAATTATCTGTAATATATGGCTTATATTCTACAGTAAATTACAGATAATGTCAACTGTGCGGAGCATTGCCACTGCTAGAGCGGACAATTAGGCGGCATTTGTATTCTACATGGGTGATGGATTCAAAACGGCCGTGGTGCTCGTAGCTGGCAATTTCCTCCTGCAGCAGGCGGAAAGCGCTCTTGCCGCATTCGGTAAGCGAATTGTCAACTGTAGTAAGAGCAATTCCATGCAGGCATGAAGGAAAAATGTTATCAAAGCCGCACAGGCTGATATCCTCAGGAATGCGCAGACCGCGGTCACAGATAGCGTTGTAGGCACCGTAGCCCACCATGTCGTTGATGGTGACAATAGCGGTGGTAGCGGGCGCGCTGTCCAGGCAGCGGTTGGCCAGCTCGTAGCCGGTGCTGTATTCCACGTCAACATGCGACAGCTCAAAATCAGGCGTAATTTCTTTGGTAAATACTTTAAATTCGGCGCTTGCAGCCTCGCAGGCGGCCTCAAGTCCCTGGCAGCGGCGCACGCGCGAGGTGTGCTGGTCGTTGAGCGTGGTCGAAAGGTAGGCAATATGCCTGTGCCCCAAATCTGTCAGATGCCTGCCAATGAGCTGCCCGGCGGTGAAGTTGTTCATATCCACGGTCGCTAGTTCCAGATCACCACGTCTGTCACCGATGGCAACAACTGGCAGGTACTTGCTCAGATCATAGGCCAGCTGCGGCTGTTGTGGGATCATGGCGAAGATAACGCCGGCAACGTTAAATTTGCGCGCCTGCTCCATGATGAAGCGTTCTGTTGCCGTATCCCAGTAGGTGGTACGCACGGAGGTGACAAAGCCACGGGCACGGGCAGCGATTTCTATACCTTGGATAATGGTGGTGTAGAAGGGGTTAAAAAGCGAAGGACAGATGATAATAATCAGCGTATCCGACGGCTTGATTAAGGCGTAAGCCTTTTCCTTGCTGCTTTTGTAGCCCATTTCGGCGGCCAGGGCAAAAATGCGCTCTACGGTTTCGGCGTTAAAGCGGTCTATGCTGCGGCGGTTCAAAATCATCGATACGCTGGCAGGCGACAGGCCTGCACGGGCAGCAATGTCCTTGAGCGTTACTTTTTTGGGCATGGTCTCCATCCTTTCGGCCGCTAGTGCTTATTTTTTGCCAACAACCTTGGCTGCGATATCAGGGAAGTTGGTGATAAGGGTGTCACAACCTGCGTCTACCAGTTGCTGCATCAGCTCGGCGTCGTTAGGGGTCCAGGCCTGAAGACCGATGCCATGTGCGTGCAGGTCGGCGGCAACGCCTTTTTTGCAGGCAAAATAGCTGCAGGCGTTGACAGTGGCTGCACCCTGGGAGGCGGCATAGGCGCCTACGTTCATCAGCCAGGTATCCATCAAAAGGCCGCATTTAGCTTCGGGCATCAGCTCCTTGATTTTGGCAACGGTGTAATGATTAAAGGAGGAATACCAGATCTGCTCCTCCAAACCGTATTCCTTGACCATGGCGATGAGCTTTTCTTCAATGCCTTCGTATTCAAATACACCGGTTTTGAGTTCAATGTTAGTGATGAGCTTGGTGGTACGCAGCCAGTCAAAGTATTCGCGCAGGGTGGGGATGGTCTGGCGGGGGAAGAAGCCCTTGACGTTTACGCCTACGGAAAGGGTTTTGAGCTCTGCTAAGGTGTAGTCCTTCAGCCAGCCGCTGCCATTGGTGGTGCGGTCCAGCTTTTCGTCGTGCATGATAACGATTTCGCCGTCCTTGGTCAGCTGGATATCCAGCTCGATGCCGTCAGCAACGGTTTCCTCTGCTACCTTTTGAAAGGCGAGCAT
>CAVAHH010000220.1:0-3628 GCA_963588395.1 bacterium | reverse complement strand
CCAATGCATAGTAATGTATAGGTACGCGCAAAAGATTGGCCACTGTCTGCTTAGCCATCACCGCCCCACCATAAGCATAGGCGGCATTAATCTTTTCCGGATCCTTATGTCCGGGCAGCACCACCTTAGTATCACGCGGAACGCTCAAGACTGCGACCTTATTATTTTGCGGGTCAAAGCTCAGCAAAATAATCGCATCCGTACGCTTGGGCTCTGTTGCGGCAGCTTCGCTGTCACCGTCATCAATACCCAAAAGCAGGATATTAATGCGTTCGTTGAGCTTTTCATCCTCACGGATTTTGTCATCGGCAGCAGCAACAGCGGCATGCGGCGGGTTGATGAAGTGATTATACACCCACACCGTGCCAAAAAAGAGTGCGGCACCCATGGCTCCCAACAGAATAACAAAGCACAGCAGCCTGCCCCAGCGCAGCTTACGTCTTACGCGGTGCGGTGGCGTCTGTTGTTCATTATTATTATCTTCCATATTATCCTTCATATTTCTACTGTTTAATCTTCAGCTTCTGCAGCAAAATTAACTCATTATAACCATCCAAACAATGTGGATGCACTAAAAGCGCGCTATCTAAAAGATAACGTATCGTGTTGCTATAAGCCAGCAGCATCGCCTTATCTAAATCCTTATAAGCTAACTCCCGTAATTTCTCTACGCTTGGAAAATCTCTCCCCGGTTCTATCATATCAGCTAAAAACACCACTTTTGCCAAAGCGGTCATATTGGCAGCACCTGTTGTATGCTGCAAAATACCTGCCAAAATTTTCTCGTCATTAACGCCATACTTTTTCTGTGCATAATATGCGCCTAATTTGGCATGCAGCAAAATCGGCTGGTTGCGTTCCACCTCATCAACGGCAATCCCCAGCTCATCGGCCTTAGCGGCGCTGTCCTTGCTGGCCACCTCACGGCCGCAGTCATGCAAAAGCGCGCAGACGGCAATCTTTTCCTGCGGCAGACCATGTGCCTCTGCCAGCTTCAGTGCCGTTTCATACACACGCACCGAATGTTTATAGCGCTTTGGTGGCAGTGACGCCTCCAGCAAGCACCTCATTTCATCTATCGTCATCATTGTCTATGCCTTCTCCTGACCTTGATACAAATTATGCTCCCTTATATAGTCCTCAACCTGCGGCGGCACCAGGCTGGCCAGGCTGCAGCCCTCATGCAGGCGCATCCTGATTTCTGTAGAAGATATGTCATATTGCGGCGTATGCAGCAATATAATCCTTTTTGCAGCTTCTGCTCCCAGATTGCGTACAACCTCCTCCATTACGCCCTCATAGCCTGGCCTGCCGGCTGCGACAAAGGTTGCCAGCTGCAGCATCTCTTCGATGCTGTTCCAGGTATGCAGCTGTGCCACCGAATCTGCTCCGATGATAAAGTAAAGCTGCCGCTTGGGGAAGCATTCCCGCAGCTCACGAAGAGTATCCACCGTGTACGAAACACCGCTACGCACCAGCTCTATGTCAGATACCGCAAAATGTTTATATCCCTGCACTGCCAGCTCTGTCATAGCATAGCGGTGATGCGCCGGTGCGTAATCCTGCCCCAGCTTATGCGGAGGAACGTAGGCCGGAATAAAAATAATTTTTTCCAGCGGCATTTGGCTGTAAACAGCCTCGGCGATATGCAGATGTCCCAAGTGAATAGGATCAAAGGTCCCGCCTAAAATACCAAGCCCTTTACCAGTCACAGTCATCCTCCTCAATAAACACTTTTCTATTATTTTATTATATCAATCAGTCAGCATTTGTACAACCTTTTGCAACACAATTATTATCACAAGCATGAGCAAAAGGCCCTTTGAGCGGTCCTTAATATCAAAAACAGTTTTAGGCCTTCTCAGATAATCCAAGAAGGCCTGCAGATAATCTTTTATTGTTGGAGGTTTGGCTTGATTCATAAATTTCTCCCATCAAGATCACTGTAATCCAACCAGCTTACTACATATAAAAGCAAACGACATAGCGGCAAAGCAAAGCTTTCTGCCGGCAGACAAGGCAGCTTTCCTAAAGAAAGCCCCCGTCGCCAAACGCTATGTCGTCATTTTTTATAAATTACTCGTACCTCAAAGCGTCAATCGGGTCAAGCAGCGCAGCCTTTCTTGCGGGATATATGCCAAAGAAAAGGCCGATTCCGACAGAAAAGACAACTGCGATAACTACAGCCCAAAGCGAAATCACCGTATTCCAGCCGGCTATTTTGCTGATAACCGTAGAGGCACCAATACCCAGTACAACGCCGAGCGTACCACCAATAATACCTATAACCATAGATTCCACCAAAAACTGCTGCAATATATTATTATAGGTCGCGCCCAACGCCTTACGGATGCCAATCTCACGCGTACGCTCCGTTACTGATACCAGCATAATGTTCATGATGCCGATGCCACCGACCAAAAGGCTGATAGCAGCGATACAGCCAAGTAGTATAGTAATATTATTGGCAGTTTCCATCATTGTTTCCATAATCTGCTGCATGTTGCCCACGGTAAAGTCGTCAGTACCGCCCTCTTTAATCTTGTGACGGGTACGCAGCACCTGCTCCACCTCGGCCTGTACGTCATCAATTACATTTTCGTTTTCAGCCTGCACCGTAATACGCTGTACGTTGGTAATGCCCATCATGCGGTTCTGGGCTGTCGTCAGAGGAATATAGACAACGTCATCCTGATCCTGACCCATACCGCTTTGACCCTTGCTCTTCAACACGCCTACAACCTGAAACGGTGCTTTGTTGATACGCATGATTTTACCTACAGGACTACCCTCGGGAAAAAGGCTATCAGCAACTGTTTTACCAATTACGGCAACCCTGCCGCGGCTCTGCAGGTCGCGGTCAGTTAAAATACGTCCTTCGTCAATTTCCAGGCTGGAAATTGAAAAGCTGCTCGGAGTATTACCCTCAACGCGGCTCGTCCAGTTTTGGTTGCCTGCGACCAGCTGATAGCTTTTGTTAACGCTGGCTGTGATGGCCGCAATTCCGTCCACCTGCTTGGCAATGGCCTGCATATCATCATAGGTCAGCTTAACGCCCTCGCCTGCCGCCAGTCGCGCGCCGCTGGAGGTGCGGCCGCCGGAGGTGATAATCAAAAGATTGCTGCCCAGCTTAGATATATTGGACTTAACGTTTTCCTTCATGCCAAAGCCCAAGCTGACCATAGCAATTACCGCGCCAACACCGATAATAATACCCAAAAGCGTCAAAAAGGTGCGCAGCTTATTGGACACCATGCCTTCAAGCGCCATTTTTATGCTTTCATTTAACATGCTGCTTACCTTCCTTCGTTCTTTGTCTGGCCGTCACGCATCTGCTGTAGCTCTTTGGCAGCGTAATCGTTACCGCCGCTGCGCTCGTCGCTCACAAGCTGACCATCACGCATTACCAGCACACGCTTAGTCTGTTCGGCGATATCAGGCTCATGCGTTACCATGACCACTGTTTTACCACTATCATTAAGCGCCTTGAAAATATCCATAATCTCATAGCTGGACTTAGTATCCAGGTTACCTGTCGGTTCATCCGCCATGATAATTGCGGGATTGTTGATAAGCGCGCGGGCAATAGCCACACGCTGACGCTGACCACCGCTCATCTCCATAGGCT
>CAVAHH010000219.1:0-3648 GCA_963588395.1 bacterium | reverse complement strand
AATGCTGAAATTCCTTCGCTGATTGCCGAGGGTAAGGCCGATGTCATGATTACAGAAACTATGGAGGCGCGCCGCTATGTGCGTGATGATGCACGCTTGGCAGCTCCTTTGATTGATGACCCGTTCACCAAAAACCATTTTGGTATTTTGATGGCCAAGGGTGATCAGGACTGGCTCAATTATGTAAACTTCTTTATGGAAGAAAAGGAAATGGATGGTACTTTGGCTAAGCTGGAGGACCAATATATTAAATAATTTGCTTTGTAAGGCCGCCGCTTAAGTAACGGCGGCTTTTTGCTGTAAAAAAACACGTCCGCAGAGCGCTATTTCTTGACTGTAATTTGCAGCTGTTATATAATATTGAAGAATATAAGAGGTCTTTTTTGGTGCAACAAAGCTTTAATCGCATTAGATTGACAAAAATCTTGTAGGGCTTGCAACCTTTCGATCATAATGGTGTGGCGAAAAGGTGCAGGCTCTAGTCTTGTTTATGGAGGTACATATGCAGCCGGTAAAGATTCGAATTTTGAGCACTAACAGTGATGCGCAGAGCTTTGAACAAAGGTATACGGGTACTATGACCGCCAAGGATGGCAAGTACTATGTGATGTACAGTGAGGATGAGCAGTCGGGCCTTACCAACACCAAAACTACGCTTAAGTGGGACGATGAGCGCGTCATCATCCTGCGCAGTGGCAGTGTGGAGCACAGGCAGGAATTTTGTATGGGGCTGGCAGATAAAAGCCTTTACCGTACGCCGTATCTGGATATACCCATGACGACACAGACAACGTATTTGGACACACGCTTTGCGCGCGGCATCTGGCAGCTGCAGCTGGAATGTAAGCTGCTGCATGGTGACGAGCCGTACGATGAAAGAAAGATTTTAATTGAGATTGAGGAGGATACAGAGGTTGGACATTAAAAATATTTTGGCCGCTGCCATTACTGCTGCGGCGCAAAAGGCTATTGCCCAGGGAACGTTAAAGGAAGGCGCTTTGCCGGAGGTGCTTTTGGAGGTGCCGCCGCAAAAGGAGTTTGGTGATTTTGCCACCAATTTTGCGATGCAGTCGGCCCGTAGCCTTAAATGCAACCCGCGCATGATCGCCCAAGCTGTTATTGATAACCTGGATTGTGCTTATATTGCCAAGACGGAAATTGCCGGCCCCGGTTTTATTAATTTTTACTTGAAGCAGGACTGGATGTATGACATGCTGGCGCAGATTATTGCGCAGGGCGAGCAGTATGGCAATTTGCAAAACGCTTGCAAGGAAAAGATTCAGATTGAATATGTCAGCGCTAACCCGACGGGCCCGCTGCATGTAGGTCATGGCCGTGGTGCTGCTGTGGGCAGCGCTTTGGCTAATTTGATGAAGGCAGCAGGCTACGATGTAACCCGCGAATATTATATCAACGACGCCGGCAATCAGATCAACAACCTGGCTGCATCTGTAAACGCACGTTACCTGGAGCTGCAGGGACAAGAGGTGGAGTTCCCCGAAAACGGCTACCATGGTCATGATATTATTGAAACCGCCGAGCGTATTATCCGCATTTACGGTGATAAGTTTCTGCACATGGATGAAAAGGAACGCCTGGAGCAGTTCCGCACGATTGCACTGAAGGAAAAGCTGGCAGCCTTAAAGGAGGACCTGGCAGCGTTCAACTGTGAGTTTGATGTGTGGTTCAGTGAGCAGACATTGCATGATGCCAACGCTATCAAGAGTGCCTGCGACCTGTTGACCGAGCGTGGCTATTTGTACGAAAAGGACGGCGCACTGTGGCTGAAGGCTACGGAGCACGGTGATGACAAGGACCGCGTCGTTATCCGCGACAACGGTGTTCCCACTTATTTTGCAGCCGATATTGCTTACCACCGCAATAAGTTTGAGCGTGGCTTTGACCGCGTAATCAACCTGTGGGGTGCCGACCACCATGGCTATATCGCCCGTATGAAGGCAGCAGTCGGTGCGCTGGGCTATTCGCCGGAGCAGCTGGAGGTGCTGATTCTGCAGATGGTTAGCCTGTACCGCAATGGTGAGCTGGTAAAGATGTCCAAGCGCACAGGCCAGAGCGTAACCTTAAACGAGCTGATCGAAGAGGTTGGCACTGATGCCGCACGCTTCTTCTTTACTATGCGTTCTATCGACAGTCAGCTGGATTTTGATATGACGCTGGCTACCGAAAAGACTAACGAAAACCCTGTTTATTATATTCAATATGCCCATGCCCGTATATGCAGCATTATGCGTCAGCTGGCAGAGGCAGGAATTAGCGAATGCAGCGCAGGCGAGCTGAAGCTGGCAAGCCTGACCGAGCCTGAGGAGCTGGCGCTGATTAAAAAGCTGGGCGAATATCCCGAAATGCTGCAGCGTGCCGCACGTGACCGTGCTGTGCACAACGTGGCGCATTATGTACACGAGCTGGCAGGCCTCTTCCATTCTTTCTACAACCAATGCCGCATCCTGGGTGTAGACAGCGACGTGCAGCAGGCACGAATCGCGCTGGTTAAGGCTGTGGGTCATGTTATCCGCCATGCATTAGGCATTCTGGGTGTTAGCGCACCGGAAAGAATGTAATATATATCCGATGAAAGAAAGGGACGGGAAAATAAGATGACAAAGTATATTTTTGTAACCGGTGGCGTTGTATCCTCCTTGGGCAAAGGCATTACTGCCGCTTCCCTGGGCCGTTTGCTCAAAAGCCGTGGTTACCGCGTAACTATCCAAAAGTTTGACCCCTATATTAACATTGACCCCGGTACCATGAGCCCCTATCAGCATGGCGAGGTTTTTGTTACCGATGATGGCGCAGAAACTGACCTGGACCTAGGTCACTATGAACGCTTTATCGATATCAACCTTTCTAAAAATTCCAATGTGACAACGGGTAAAATTTACCAGTCTGTTATTAACAAGGAGCGCCGTGGCGATTATCTGGGCGGCACCGTGCAGGTTATTCCGCACATCACAAACGAAATCAAGGCGCGCGTGTTCCGCGTAGGCAAGCAGGATAATGCCGACTTTGTTATTACCGAGATCGGCGGTACCGTCGGCGATATCGAAAGTCTGCCGTTTTTGGAGGCCATCCGTCAGGTGAAGAAAGAGGTTGGGCGCAATGATGTATTGTATATCCATGTAACTCTCGTTCCCTATATTTCTGCAGCCGGTGAGCTGAAGACCAAGCCGACGCAGCACAGCGTTAAGGAACTGCGCAGCATCGGTATTTCGCCTGATATCATCGTCTGCCGCAGTGAAAAGCCTATCAGCAAGGAAATGCGCGAAAAAATGGCTATGTTCTGCGACGTTGATCCGGATGCAGTTATCCAAAACCTCACTGCCAAGAGCATCTACCAGGTGCCGATGCTGATGGAGGAGCAGGGCTTGGACACCATCGTGCTGCGCAAGCTGGATATGGAGGACAAGCCGAAGGATATGAGCGGCTGGCATGATATGGTTGCCCGCATCCTTAAAAAATATGATAAGAAGGTTACCATCGCTGTAGTAGGCAAGTACGTTGCCCTGCAGGACGCTTATATTTCGATTACCGAATCTCTGCGTCACGCAGCCGTTGCCAACGAGGCAGAGCTGGATATCCATTGGGTGAACGCTGAAGAGATTGAGGCGGAAGGCACGGATATGGATAAGG
>CAVAHH010000218.1:0-3652 GCA_963588395.1 bacterium | reverse complement strand
AGCCACACTGCGATGCGCGTTACGCGGCAAAAGTAGCTTTTCACCCGGGCTCAACGCCGTAAGCAGCATGGCATGAATAGCCTGGCTGGTACCGTTCACAGCCCAAAAGCAGGCGTCACTGCCATACGTTTGGGCCGCCAGCCGCTGCGCTTCTTTAATATAGGTTTCCGGCTCATGAATATCATCCAGCTCACTCATCAGCGACACATCCATGGCAACAGCTGTCCCCAGCTCCTGCCGCAGCAGACGCTGCATACCGCGTCCGCCCTTATGCCCGGGAGTGTGCAGAGGATAGACATCTTCATTTTTATATTGCAGCATTGCCCTTACCAAAGGCATGACAACGCCCTGCTCTGCTTGCTTCATCGTTTTGACCTCCGTCAAAGCATCCTAATTTAGTACATCATTATATTGTAACATATTTATCTCTACAGATATAGCTATAACGCAAAATAAGTTGACAGTACTATCAGCAAGTTATAAACTAATATTGTGAAAAAATTAAGAAAGTAAAGAAAGGATGATTTTAATGAAATTTACAGCTCTGCGCACTGCGCTCGCACTTGGTCTTTTGTGCTTTGCATTTAATGGCACTGCCGCCGCCAGCGGTACCCCCACTATTAATTTGACATTGCAGCACAACGACCGTCCCTTTATCCAGCTCATCAGTGATGTTACCTATGCCCAGGTTCCCGACCGCGGCTATATGAATAAAGATCTTACTATGCACATCGTTATGCCTAAGGATGGGCAAAAGCATCCTGCTATCGTTTATATCAACGGCGGCGGCTTCATCAACGCCAACAAGGACGGCTATGTACAGCAGTGGCTGGATATGGCCGAGCATGGCTACGTGGTTGCCAGCATCACCTATCGCGTCGCTCCTACCACCACCTTCCCCGGTCCCTTGGAGGACGTAAAGGCTGCAGTGCGCTATTTGCGTGCTAATGCCGATAAATTTGGTATAGACTCCAAGAATATCGGCGTATTCGGCGGCAGCGCAGGCGGTTACTTGGCAGCAATGGCCGGCACAACCAACGGTGTCAAGGGCTTTGACAAGGGTGCCAACCTGGATCAAAGCAGTGATGTACAGGCAGTTGTTGATGTTTATGGTGTATCTGATGTCAATTATATCGGTGCCGATTACAACGAACAAGTGCAGGCCATGCATCGCAGTGCCGCTGCTACCGAAGCCCTGTGGGTAAACGGCTCGCCTGTATTTGGCGGCAAGGACGGCGGTATCGCTGCCAACCCCGAGGGAGCTAAAGCAGCTAACCCTCTCACCTATATCAGCAGCAAAACTGCTCCTTTCCTTTTGATGCATGGTGATGCTGACGTAGTTGTTTCTCCCAGCCAAACAGAGCTTTTGCGCAAAGCGTTGGCACAGCACAACATTGAAGCAACCCGCTACCTGGTCAAGGATGCTGCCCACGGCGGTCCGTTCTGGGTACAGCCCGAAATTATGGATATCATCATTGCCTTTTATGACAAGCATCTGAAAAAATAAGCTTATATAAACAAAACCCCGGCCCTGTCCTTGAAAGACATTGCCGGGGTTTTGTTTTATACCAAGAGGCTACATCATTATTTTATTTTCCAAAACAGGCGCTTAGTGTTCGCTGTCGCGATAGCTGCAAGATCCTCAAATTCCATACCCAAAACCTGCGCCGCATTACGTGCGGTATATTCCGTATAGCCAGGGTTATTGCGCTTGCCACGGAAGGGGACAGGCGTCAGATAGGGACTGTCCGTTTCAAAAAGCAACAGCTCTTTAGGTATGTATTGCAATACCTCTCGCACCTTTTGCGCATTTTTATAGGTAGACGTACCGCCAAAGCCAAAATAATAGCCGCGCTTGGCCAATTCCTTAGCCATTTCAAGCGAACCGCTAAAGCAGTGGAACACGGCCTGCACACCAGTTATTTCCTTTTGGAACAGCTCCAGCATATCGCCGTGCGCATCGCGGTCATGGATAATAATAGGCAGGTGAAACTGCTTCGCCAAATCTACCTGTTCTAAGAAAATACGCTTTTGCACCTCTTTAGGCTCGTTTTCCTTCCAGTAGTAATCCAGTCCGATTTCACCAATTGCTACAACCTTGGGATGCTGCGCCCACTTTGCCAGCTCGTCCAAATAATCAGGAGCAATCCCCTTAAGATTTTCAGGATGATAACCAACCGCTGCATAAATAAAGGGATATTTTTCAGCCAGCTGCACAGCAAAGGCACTGCTAATACCATCACAGCCGGGATTAACAATACCGTCCAAATCCTGCTCCAGCTGCGTAATCAGCTGCTCCCTATCCTCATTAAAGGCTTCATCATCCAAATGCGCGTGTGAATCCCACAAACCAGTTCTACTCATAAGCTTACCTCAAATACATAAACACGTTCAAATATAGCTGCAGGAAAAACAGCAAACTGAAAAGCACAAAGCGGAAGATAGCCGCCTTGCGGGAATAATATTCGCAACCAGGCAGATAAAACTGTCTGGGATCCTGCGGATTATAAACTATCCTGCGCGGCAGCTTCAGCGTAAAACCGCGCTCAATAATATCGCCATCCTTATCTTTCGTACCCTTAGACTCGTTCAAAGCCTCGCTGTATTCCTTGCCGTCCACAGTATAAGTGAACATCGGGCACAGCTGCTTGCCGCGGCTCCAGCTCTGCTTATAGCCGGTAATAACCGCGCGCACCTCAGCTGTGCACAGCGTCTCCAGCTTAGGAAAGTAGCGCTTCCATACAGCACGCACCACACACCAGATATACAGCAGCATTGCCAGCTTAATCATCCAGGCCATAGTCTTAAACATGTACAAGTCATAGCCGGGATAATTTTTGCCCAGCCAAGCATGCGGCAAAAGGTAAGGCATCAGGCTGCTAGCCAAAACCAGCAGCATACTGATGCCAATCAAGATATAAGGACGCCAATATAGTCTGGAAAACAGCTTTTCTGACATAATGACTCCTTTATATATTCTACTTATTTCACGCGGCTACCGCTTGCCAGGTCCTGCGGATCAACAAGTGCCAGCTTGCCCTCGCCATCCGAAGCACACAGCAGCATACCACAGGATTCAATGCCCATAAGCTTTGCCGGTGCCAGGTTGGCAACAACTACAACGTTTTTACCCACCATCTGTTCGGGCTCGTAGTATTGAGAAATACCGCTCACAATGGTGCGCACCTCGTCACCGATTTCTACCTGCAGCTTAAGCAGCTTTTTAGATTTCTTCACCTTCTCTGCTTGCAGAACCTTGCCTACACGCAGATCAATCTTGCTGAAATCATCAATGCTGATCTCCGGCTTAATAGGCTCCATCGCAGGCTTTGCTGCTTCTACAGGCACAGGTGCTGCTGCCTTATGCTCGTAACGCTTGCCGCCGATGATAGTGGCACCATCCTCGGTAACCTCGATACGCGGATACAACGGCTCGCCCTTGCAAACCTTAGTGCCATTTGTCAAACCGCCCCATACAGCATCTGCCAAAAGGAACTGCTCCGGCACTGCCAAGCCCAGCTGGGTATAAATCTTGGGGCTGGTTGCAGGAATATACGGGCTGACGAGAATTGCCACAATACGCAAAACCTCTGCCAGATTATACATAACGGTCTTCAAACGATCAGCCTTAGCAGCGTCCTTCGCCAAAATC
>CAVAHH010000217.1:0-3653 GCA_963588395.1 bacterium | reverse complement strand
TCTACAACGGCGTAGGCATGGAGCCTTGGGTAGAAACAGCAGTCAAGGCCGCTGCCAACAAAAAGCTGCTGGTAGTAGAAGCAGCAAAAAATGTTGACCTCATCCGCCTCACAGACAAGAATGACATCAAGGAGCATGGTGCCTATGACCCTCACACCTGGCTGAGCCTTAGCTGCGCTCAAACCGAAGTACAAAATATTGCGCAAGCCTTAGCACAGGCAGATGCACCAAACGCCGGCTTTTATCTGCAAAATGCCAGGGAATACAACGCCAAGCTTGCATCACTGCTAAAAAAATACCATCCTCTTTTTGCCCAGGCTCAGCACAAAGACTTTGTCACCGGGCATGCTGCCTTTGGCTACCTTTGCCGCGACCTGGGTCTTGCTCAGACCAGCGTAGAGGATGTTTTTGCCAGCGGTGAGCCCAGCGCACAGCGTTTAGCGCAGCTGGTAGAATATTGCAGGACGCACAGCATAAAAACTATTTTTGTTGAAGAAGCCGTCAGTCCCAAAATATCAGCAACATTGGCCAAGGAGGTGGGCGCCAAAATGCAAACTATCCATACTATCGAAAGCAGTGATGGTGACAAAAGCTATATCGATAGGATGCAGAAAAATTTAGAGCTGATTTATGAGAGTGTGAAGTAGAAGATACAGCTTGTAGATTCATTCTGTTCCATACGACATTTTTCTTTTCCTCCCATGTTTTTGTCACACGTTCAACCATTGCTTTTTCCTTACTAAAAAACGCTTCTCCACCTCAGAGAAGCGTTTTACATTTACCTTACACCATCTAGTTATTTGCGCACCTGCGACCACACAAACAACAGCACTCCCAGCCAAATAAAGCCAAAAGCCATTGCCGTACTCCCGGTAAAAGGCTCGCCATATACCAGCACGCCCAAAAGCAGCGTAATCGAAGGCGAAATATATTGCAAAAAGCCAATCAACTTAAGCGGCAACAGCCTGGCACTAGCTGTAAACAGCAACAGCGGTGTAGCCGTTGCTGCCCCGGCACCAATCAAAAGAAGCAGAGTCAACATATCACAGGACTGATACACGTTACCGCCTGCGTTACCCAGGTAATACAGATACCCTGCTGCCAGCGGCGAAATAAGAAGCGTTTCCAGCATAATACTCGTCAGCGCCTGCGCCACAATAATCTTTTTGAGCAGGCCGTAGCAGGCAAAGGTTAAAGGCAGACTCATTGCTACCCACGGCAACCCACCATTAGTAACAATAATCACACCAATGCCGATAGCCGCACTGATAACCGCTGCCACCTGCAGCTTATCCAGATGCTCGTGTAGAAAAAGCACACCGAATAAAACATTCATCAGCGGGTTAATATAATAACCCATGCTGGTTTCTACAATGCGCCCTGCTTCTACCGCCCAAATAAAAATGCCCCAGTTGAAGCTGATCATAATTGCCGCCAGCACCATGCAGCAGGCAGTTTTTGTGGTGCTGAAGATGGCCTTAGTTTCCTGCGCAAACACCTGTAGCTTACCTGTTACTAATAGCAAAACAAAAACAAAGACGGCCGACCACAAAAAGCGGCTGGCCAAAATTTCCATAGCGTCCACATGCTGCAGCAGTTTCCAATAAACCGGCAACACACCCCAAAGTAGATAGGCAGCTAGACCATACAAAACGCCTGATCTGTAATCATTGTCCATAAAATCCCCTCTAATCATATAATAGTGTAAACTACGATTTATTATAACACATCAAAAGAGCAGGGACAATTTATTTTGTACATTATTTTTGTAGCTTTTTAGGGATAGGGATTTGCGTTGCCACTACAGCAGCCACCACAGGCAGCCACACCAAAAGTTGCATGACTACAGGCAGGCCAAATTTATCAGCTAGTGCGCCCAAAATTGTTACGCCAAAGCCGCCCAAACCCACGCTAAAGCCAATTGTCAGCCCAGAGGCCATACCTACGTTATTAGGCATCATGCACTGCGCCAAAATAATTGTCGTTGCAAACGAACCAATGATGAAGAAGCCTGCCGCCACTACGGAAACCATTGCCAAAACAGGCGTTGTGGCCACAGTAATACCAAAAATCGCCGGAATACTTAGCGTAATAGACCCCAGCAGAATTTTACGTGCTCCCAGCCTGTCGCTCAAAATAGAGCCAACGTAAGTTCCTGCCACGCCACCAAGCAAAAAGCCGGATACCATGCCACTGGCAAACACAGGATCAAAGCCACGAAATTTGATAAAGAACAGCGGCAGATAAGTAGAAATACCGCTATGGATGGACGAGCGCATAAAGATATAAAATAAAATAAGAAATAGCGCCCAGTAGGACATTTTTTCTCCTGTACCTGCTGCCGCCTTCTGCGCCTGCTTTTGCTCATGCTCCTTATTCACGCGCACAAAGGCAGGCATTGCTTTAGCCATAACTGCAAAAACTAAAATACCTGGAATAGCAAAATACATAGTATTATGCAAACCACCCTCCAGGCTCAACAAAAAGGTCATCAAAATGGAGCCAACTGCCATACCTGCATTGCCGCCTATAGAAAAAATACCCATATTGCGGGTGCGGTTGCTATCATCGCTTAAAAAATTAGTTGTTTTAGAGGCTTGCGGATGGTAAGTGGCACTCGCCAGGCTGATAACGATGACCGTACATAAAAGCAATGTATAGCTTGATACCCAGCCCACAAAAGCAAAGCCTGCACCGGCCATAGCTGCGCATACAGGCAAAAAGCGTGGCAGCGAATGTCTGTCAGTCAAATAGCCAAAGGCTGGCTGGATAACGGACGACATGACATTTTGCAGCAGCACGATGGCTGCCAGCTGTGAATAGCTGAGGGAAAACATTTCCTTAAGCTGCGGCAGGACAATAGGCAGAGCACCACCCTGCATATCTGTAACCAA
The DNA here is from genome assembly GCA_963588395.1 of bacterium. Taxonomy (GTDB): domain Bacteria; phylum Bacillota; class Negativicutes; order Acidaminococcales; family Acidaminococcaceae; genus Phascolarctobacterium_A. The sequence continues at coordinate 759 of CAVAHH010000217.1, read as the reverse complement.
ATGGCCTATTGCCAGCGCTATCACCGGATAATAAAGCTTGTTATTCATATATAAACTCCTTATACAGCACACTTGTACACCAAAATATTTAAGCGTCTGTCACCATCTCAAGATGCATGTAGACGCTATTATTATAACGCAGTTCCCTTAGTTGGTACAATTAAATTACTCATATCTATGCCTTCTAGCTGCAAAAGCTGCACCTTGCGCCACATGCCGCCGCCATAGCCTGTAAGTCTGCCGCTTGCGCCAATAACGCGATGACAGGGAATAATAATGCAGATGGGATTATGCCCCACAGCTCCGCCCACTGCCTGCGCAGACATATGCACTATACCTTTTTTTGCAGCAACTTGCTTTGCTATGTCACCATAAGTGATAAGGCTGCCATACGGAATTTCTTGTAAAAGCTTCCATACCCGCATTTGAAAAGCACTACCAGTTAATTTCAGTGGTACAACTATTTTAGGCTTCTTACCAGCAAAATATTCACCAAGCCATTTTTCGGCCTGTGCAAAAACAGGTAAATTCTTCGCTGTCCCTCCTGCAATATCCTTATCACCATAATGCTTATCGCTAACAAACCATAAGCCTGTCAAATATTCGCCATCACTTCTTAAGGTAATCTCACCTAAGGGAGAAGTGATTTTTTTATAGTACAGCATTACTTGTCACCTTCATTCTTCAGTCTGCTGGATTTTGTTTTGCCTACCGTTTTCTTCTTAATTGGTGCGTAATCCTTCATCCCCTCGATAGCAC
>CAVAHH010000216.1:0-3662 GCA_963588395.1 bacterium | reverse complement strand
TTCCTGCTGGGAAATATTGCCTGCAGTATCCTCGGTTGCGCCGCCATAAAGGTTGTTCAGCACGCTTTCGTGCGAGGTTGTGAATTCGGGTCCTGTCCAAGGATGGAAGACCATGCCCTTATTATTCCAGGTTGCACCATTGCTCAGCCACAGATTGTTGTTATAGCTTACGCTATCCTGCGGGTTAGCGGAATAATAGAAATGACCATCCAGGAAAGAATCAGGCGTTGTCAGGCCGATATTAATGGTGCCGCCTTCGCCGTAAAAATCGGTGGAGGTGCGTACGTCACCGGTAATCTGCACGTAATTATTACCTGCACCAATTACATTACCGTCTTCATCCCTCAGCATGTTGACATTAACCATGGTGTTATTGCCTGCAGTCCAGATGGACTCATGCTTACCGGCATAAATCCTACCACCGCCGACACTGATCGTGCTGTAGCCCTGACGGGAGAAAATAGCTGCCGCATACTTGGTTTCAATATCAACCAAGCCCTTGATATCAATAGTATTAGCATTTTCCTTCTTGTCGCCATAGAAGGTTACTGCCTCCAAAGCACGCCAGTTAAGCTCATAGCTCGGAGTATCAATGCCGCCACGCATTACAACTGCATGCTCTTTGCTATTATCATTATTGATAACCACATGCGCACCGGTCGTAGCTGCGCCCGTAGATGCTCTGATAATGCTGCCATAGTAATAGTTGTTGCGGGATTCCAGGTAAATCTTGCCAGGATTATCTATCGTAATAGTACCCTCACGGAAGGCACCAATAGCGCAAGAAGTCCACATCGGCTGGCTGCCGGTGCTGCCTGCTGCCGGGAAGGCGCTGTAAACAACGTTCAAATCATGACCCTGCATATCAATGGTGTAGGACGGACCATCAGCTGCCATCTTAGGTGCTGTCAGATAAGCCTTGTCGCCCCAGTTGCTGATTGCTGCGTTATACAGATTGCTAGCTGATCTCGGTGCCTTGCTCAGGCTTACCTCAATAAGCGTATCCTTATCAAAGGTGTATTTCAAGTCCTTGTCTGCTACTGTGCCGCTAATAACGTCACCATAGTTGGTTTTTTCGCTGCTGCTCGTAGGATTGCCCATAATCATAGCAGTGTACGGATTTTCTATTTCGCCTGTCGTCTTGCCCTGTCCTGTTGCTTCATCGAAGCTGAGATCTTGATATAGCTTAGTGATAGACGCAGAAGTGAGACCCTCCGCCAGCTCTACACGACCGCTCAGATTGCGTTCTCCGGTCGTATATGCAGTATAGGTAATCTTCTTAGCCAGGCTGTCCAAAACGTCATTAACCTGGGTGGCATTGGTCGTGTCTATACCATCGACCGATGTTCTTAAATAAACATTCGAAGCACTTTCGCTGACGGTGTTGGTTGTGTCGGAATCAAGTCCAATACCCTGAGAAACAAGCTTATACGGCTCGGCACTCGTAATAGTCAAATTGCCACCAATAATCTTGGTCGGGTCACTGGCGTCATGGTCATATATAAAGGCCGTACTGCCTGTATATTTATCAATAGTCAAATCGCCCTCAGTCATATTAACAAAGCTTCTTTGAGAATATGCTTCGCCGCCGGACAGCTTCTTCAAACGCTCCGACGTAGTCGATGTACGCGCCCAATTGGAAGCATTAACCAGATAAAGGCTGGCCTCACCATCTAAGCTGGCGCCGTTCCAAGTCATACCATCCTTCATATACAGATTAACATTGCCCTCTACATTGCCGGCATAGGTATTACTGCTTGTGCCGTTAGCCTTCATACCGAAGTTTACAACGCTATCCGCATCTGCCTTTAGGTCACCGGTGAAATTATTCTTAAATTGGGCATAGGTTATATCATCATAGTCTACATCATCCAGATGCTTTATCTGTACACCAAAGTTAACCTTGCCACCATTTTCCGCCAAAGCCAAATACTTGCCCTCACCAGGAGTGCTGTATCCAAACTGATCTATAGTATATTTATAATAAAAATCAATGGTACCACCATCATAAGCATGGAAGATGTTGCCATTGCTATTGCTGGTCAATGTGAGCTTTTGCGGTGAAATCGATACCGCACCATTTTTACCGGCTGCTACGACATCGCCACCAGCGATGAACGTGGCTCCGTTAGCGCCACTAGTCGCACTAATAGAGCTCTTATAATCTGCGTTATTCCCGGCATAAATAGCATTACTCTTTTCATTACCAGCCGCGGTAATATTCAGCTTAGCTGTATTACTGATATTAACATAACCCTTTTGGTCATTATAAATGCCATACAGAGTATCGTCAGCATTGCCATTTGCTATTATGGATATCTCACCCTTGCCATACTTATAGCCTATTGTCAGATTATCATCAGCGCCTTGTACGGCAGCCTTGATCTTCTCCCCCGTGAAATCCGGTGCAACGGTAATAGTATAACCACTAGTATACCAATTGCCCTCAGGTAGGTTATCGCTCGGTATAGCCTCACTGCTAATAGGATAATATTCTCTTCCCTTAGTATCATTACGTAATACCTCTTTCCAGGTTCCTACTGTGGCAGAGGTACGATATTGACCCTCTACGAGTGGCTGAAAAGATACCTGCCGCAAAATCGTTCCGTCATCATCAACAATCACAAAACGGCAATTATTTTGTCTGCGGTTGCTGATTGTAGAATCTTGATCATAATTGAGTTTTTTTCTAAGCTCGGTATACACCTTATCCAGTGTTGCAAGCTTCATATCCGGCAAATCACTTCTTTTTACAACAAAATTGCCATAGATATAATTATTGTACTTAGTTGCCATACTGATATTCAGTGCACCACCGGAAACAGTATTAGTAGCAGCATCATAGGTGTAAACAAAATTGTCATAATCCTTATAGGTGCCAAATAGTTGGTCTACAACATCAATACCTCCGGCGTATTCACTGCTATTCATATCATACGTCGTACCAGCACTTGCAACGTTCATCACGCTACACCCCAGCGCCATCGCCATTGCTAAAGCAAGCTTATGTTTGGCGAATGTTTTTTTTGTTTTTACTCATGTTTTTTCACTCCTTACACTCTGAAAGCTCAAATATGCTGTAATAAAAATAAAAACATCTATGTACAGTGCAGGCCTTCACCCCAAGGCCTACACCAGACAACAAAAAAAGTTGACCTTACTGTAAAAGGCACAGCCCTATTACAGTAAAACCAACTCAACAGTCCGATTTTACCCCACGCTCCGAATGCACTCCGACTTCACGGTCTTCTGCTCAGGTAAGCTACGCTATTTAGTCATTCAAAGTCTTGGAATTAAGTTAATAAAGAAAGTAATTGTAATTTTATTCTTTACTTATTTCATTTAATCAACTTATTAGTATTACTTTGTATCTGTCCCTATTGTAGCACCTCATATTACTTGTGTCAATGTCAATATATAGAAATGTACTTCAAGTTTTAATTTATAAAAATGCATCAAAGCTTTGTGCGAGCTAAAAAAAACTCCACCCCCCACACAAACGGGGCAGCCAGGCCTAAGCCGTTCTGCCCCGTCTGCTTAGTGTAAGGAGTGGATTATATAAGATTATTCGCTATGCTTTACATAGCATGTAACATATTAGAAAGTAAATCTCAAGCCAGCGTCTACGCGCCATTTTTCGTCTACGTCGCCACCAAAGCTAC